>CAYPTK010000086.1:0-4790 GCA_964413555.1 uncultured Bacteroidales bacterium
AGTTTGAGTTTTATTTGGAATTTGGTTACGCGACTTTATATGACTTTATAGACAAACACTAATTAAATGCATTCCCGAGCGATAGCTCTTGCCTCGTGATTGGTACTGTTATAATCTTCTTTTCGGGGATGTTTTATTAAAGGTGTTTTATTCATCGTTTTTTCTAAAATCTTTGGGATATCAGTAAATTTTATTTTTTCATTCAGAAAAGCATCCACGGCAATTTCATTTGCAGCATTAAGTGTACAGGCAGTATTGCCTCCTTTTTTCATGGCATCATATGCCAGTTCGAGAGATGGAAACCGTTTTGGGTCAGGAATTTCGAATGATAGCTTTGAAAAATCCGTGAAACTAAACCGGGGATAATCAGATTTAAGCCGCTTGGGAAACCCCAGTGCATATTGAATAGGGATTTTCATATCCGGCAGTCCCATTTGCGCTTTCATTGAGCCGTCTTCAAACTGAACCATAGAATGAATAATGGATTGTGGATGTATAATGACTTCAATTTGAGATGGATTCAATCCAAAAAGCCATTTTGCTTCTATCACTTCAAGGCCTTTGTTGATAAGCGAAGCAGAGTCAATCGTGATTTTTTTGCCCATTTCCCAGTTGGGATGTTTTAGCGCTTCTTCCGGTGTTGCCAGTTCCAGGGAGCTTATATCACGTTGCCTGAAAGGGCCTCCTGAAGCTGTAAGATAAATTTTTTCTACCGGGTTCAATTCTTCGCCTACTATGCACTGAAGGATTGCTGAATGTTCAGAATCAACCGGGTAAATATTTGTTTTGTATTGGTTTAACATCTGATTGATCAACTCACCGGCTATTACTAATGATTCTTTATTGGCAAGGGCTATATCTTTTCCTGACTCTACAGCTCTTAATGTAGGAGCCAGGCCATCAAAACCCACCAATGCATTCAGAACCGTGTTTATGGTTTCCATTTCAACAATCTGTTCTATTGCTTCTTTACCGGCAAACACTTTTATACCTGTTTTTTCGAGTGCTTCACGGGTTTCTGAAAATTTATCCTCATTTGCAATGACAACAGCATTCGGGTTGAATTCTTTTGCTTGTTGGATCAATAATTCTGAATTTTTATTTGCTGTTAATACTTCAATTGCAAAATGCCCGGGATGTTGGCGTATTACCTCCAGTGCCTGAACACCTATTGAACCTGTTGAACCGAGTATGGCTATATGTTTTTTTGTTTTTCCGGGTTTTATCATAAATGTTAAAAATTAAAAATCAATATATGCTTCCGGATTCACGGGATGTCCGTCATGCCATAGTTCAAAATGGAGATGGGGGCCGGTAGTAAGTTCACCCGAATTCCCGACAATCGCGATAATTTCCCCGGCTTCTACATGTTCCCCGGTGTTTTTTAACAAATCTGCATTGTGTTTATAAACAGAGATCAGGTTGTGTTTATGTTGAATTTGAATAACATATCCTGTTTCTATTGTCCAGGTATTCATAATAACAATTCCGTCAAGTATTGCTTTAACAGTATTTGAACCAGCCCCAACAATGTCTGTCCCGTAATGCTGGTTGTGTATGTTAAATGAATTGGTGATCATTCCTTTTAATGGTGGAAAAAAAAGCAACGTTGATATATCCTTTTGGTTTTGATTATTCTTGGAAATGTTCACATTATATTGTTCATGTTTTTCAATTTGCATCCTGAATAACGAATCTTTTCTTAGATTATCAAACGTTACTTTTTGTTTTTTATCATTTTTGGTTAAGAGCTCACTTTTTGAAGTTGACCGTGGTTTTTCCCCGGAAACCAGTTGTTGAATGTCTGCAAGATACTTGTTTCTTAACCTGATTTCTTTTTTTAATGAATCTGCTGTTAGTGCATTGTCAATAATTGTTCTTCTCAGATCGGCCTCGGGGTAACCGGGAATAAGCTCTTTTAAAGGGGTAAATGCAATGATGATAATGGTGACAGCTACCAGGAAAATCGCCACGAATGAAGTAATAATAAACAAGTTTAACCGTGAAAGCTTTAATTGAAAAACTTCTTTGAATGTTACATCATTGTAAATGATTAGCCGGTACTTATCTCTTAATTTGCGTATAAATCCTTTTTTCTTTTTTTCCATATTGATATAGATGAACAGACCCTGTTAATTATCTGTCGTATTTTTATTTTTTTTAAAATTTAGAACATGCTAAATTAATAAATTTGGAATAAATATCTATTGTATATCCTGTCTGCTAATTCCTTTTCGTTCGTTTTTGTCAAAATTACCTATTGGTTCGGTATGGATCACGATATCATATATGTTTTCGATTTTATCTCTTATTTTCTGTTCAACCTGGTTTGCCAGTTCATGAGCTTTGTAAAGTGGGATGATGCCGTCAATTTCAATGTCTATAACAATCATGTAGTAACCGGATATTGATCTTGACCTGACCCGGTGAGGGTTTTTCACGTGGTCTACTTCTTCCACGGCTTCAAATATTTTATCATAAACCGAAGGGTCATCAACCCCATCCATTAATTCGGTATTGGTTTCTGCAAATATTTTATAAGCACCTCTGAGTATCCAGAGGCCCACTATTAATGCAGTGATTGGGTCAGCCAACGGGAAATTTAAATAACGGGTAAAGAAAAGCCCTATTAAAACCGTGGCAGATATAAAAATGTCGTATTTCATATTTGTTGCATTGGCTTTCAGCATTGAACTTTCGTTTTTCCTGCCCGTTTGTTTCAGATATAAAGAAAGTGCGCATTTCACGATGATAGAGAATATTATAATATATATAGCTGACATTGATGGAGTGATCGGTTCCTGTTCAATGGATAGTTTTTTTATGGAAGAAATGATGAGTTGTGCTCCTGCAAAAAATATAAAAATTGATAAAACTTTAGTTGCTATCAGGTCTGCTTTTTCATAACCGTATGCATATTTAGGGCTTGGAGGTTTTGACATGAAGTTTGCAGTAAGTAATGTAATTATCGATATCAATACATCCATTGATGAATCTATTCCATCACCAATCACTCCAAGGCTTCCACTAATAAATCCAATAATTAATTTTAATACAGCCAATACAGCATTGCTGACAATGCTGACCCACGAGGCGGTTATAATATTTTTTTTCCGCTGGCTTTTCATTTGATTAAGTTAATTAAGTTGCTAATTTTAAAGGTTTTAAGAGTTTAAAACGTTGAAAAAGTTCATATACAATATCCTTTATACCTTACTTTCCCTCTTTTAATCATACTCGCGCGTGTCTAATTTTTCGTGTCAAATTATTTATATATTTTCTGAATATGTAAAGAACGAATTAATATAACGATTCCTGTAATAATGAAAGGAATACTTAGCCATTGTCCCATGTTTAAAGGGATGTTGAGTTCAAAAGGAACTTGTACCTGTTTCACGAATTCGATGAAGAATCTTGCCGTGAACACGAGAATAAGAAATAATCCAAATAATAAACCCTGCCTGGGTTTGCCATGGCCTTTGTAATATATGTAAAGAAGTAAGAAAAAAATGATGAGATAAGACAGTGCTTCATATATTTGAGTGGGGTGTTTAGGAACCATTTCATTATTTCGTATGAAAATAAATCCCCAGGGGAGATTCGTGGCATGGCCATAGATTTCTGAATTCATTAAATTACCCATCCTGATAAAAAAACCTGCTAAAGCTACTACCACTACAATCCTGTCAAGAATCCATAGATATGGTTTTTGATGATTCCTGGAAAAAAAGTATAAACTGGTAAGGATGCCTATGCCTGCACCATGACTTGCAAGTCCGCCTTCCCATATGAATAAAATCTTCCATGGATGTGTTAAATAGAATTCGGGCTGATAGAATAAACAATGACCCAAACGGGCACCAATGACTGTCCCCAGGATCATGTTGAAGGTCAGTTTGTCCAGTAACTCCATGGAAATATTTTCTTTTTTGAACATCTTTGAAACGATATAGTAGCCAAGCAAAAATGATATTGCAAAAAATAATCCATACCAGCGAATTTCAAAATTTCCCAGTTCAATGATTTGTGGTTTAACATCCCATACAATATATTGAAGAATCATACGTAATTAAATTATAATTTAAAGAATATAGCATATTTGCCTTAATATTACAGGCTAAATTTGTATGTTTGCGATATTGCAAATATAAAAAATTAAACCGTCTAAACCTTGAGCTTAAATAAGATTGTAATTTATTTTTCGGTTCTATTCGTCTCTTTATTATTATTTCAATGCGCTAAAATCGGACATCCTGGTGGCGGGCCTAAAGACCAAACGCCTCCCAGGGTTCTTGTAAGCGAACCGGTTAATTATTCAACTCATTTTAAAGAAAATGAGATAAATATATATTTTGACGAATTTATTGAATTAAGAAATATAAACCAGGAACTATTGGTATCTCCCCCAATGAAGGAACAGCCCGAGGTAATCAACATGGGAAAGAGCATCAGGGTGAAATTTAATGAACAGCTAAAAGAAAATGTTACTTATACTCTTGATTTTGGAAAGGCAATCGTGGACTTCCGGGAGGGAAATCCATTGACGAAGTTCAAATATGTTTTTAGCACCGGATCTTATATTGATTCTCTTGCTGTATTTGGACGGGTTTTGTATGCTTTTAATAACCGCCCCCCCGAGGATGTATGCCGTGTGATGCTTCACGAGATTTTAAAAGATTCTGCCTTTTACGTTGATACTCCTGCTTATGTCGGAAGAACTAATCAAGAAGGTTATTTTGAAATTTCACACGTTAAAAATGATACATTTCAATTATTCGTTTTAAATGATA
>CAYPTK010000086.1:4800-11639 GCA_964413555.1 uncultured Bacteroidales bacterium
GCCCTAAGATTAGGAACACTATTAATTGGCTATATAATAATTTTATTTATGATCTTCCTAACGAGGAAATAGCTTTTTCTGATTCAGTATTTATTTTGAACAAAAATTATTATTATCCCCCTGTTTATCACGACACGACATTAGATGATACGCTGCAACGCGATACCTTACTAAATGACACATCTTTAAATGACACATCTTTAGATAAGCGTTTCGTAATAAATGACACTGCAATAACAAATATTACCACGAATGACTCATCTGGCCCGCGGAAAAATTTTAAAGACTCACTAGATATTTCAGTTGATACAAATAAGTGGATACTGGACGACAGTATATCTTATGACAGTCTTTATAATAGAATGTTCCAGCAAAAGGCCACCCCCGTGAGTATGTATTTATTTGAAGAACTACCGCCCGTGACACAGTTTTTAAAAGATTATTCAAGAACAAAACCGTACAGGCTAACACTGGTATTTAATCAACCTGTTACAGGGGCATATCATGTAAACCTTGTAGACCCGGGTGATATTGACAGTACAGACTGGTATATAAAAGAAACGAACCTGTTTAATGATACGATAATTTATTGGATTACTGATACAATGGTGAGTAATCGTCAAAATATCACCATTTCTGCAAACTACATGAAAAAAGACTCAGCAGGGAATGATATTTTGTACAATGATACATTATTGTTTTCCCATAGCATTTCAGGTAAATCAAAGAAAAAGGAACAGTCTACCGAGAAAACCCTTGATATAACATTAAATGTAAAAGACGGATCCGACTTTGACCTGAACAGGAACATTTTTATTAAAACAGAACATCCTGTTGCTGAACAAGATACTTCATATATTTGTTTGTACAGAATTCAGGATACAGTGCTTATCCCGCTTCAATACAGTCTTTTACAAAGGCATGAAATTCATGAGCGGGATACATTTATAAATAACAGGGAATATATTCTTTCTTATCCCTTTGAAGGGGAGAAACAGTATACACTGAAAATAGATCCCGGTGCATTCATTGATATCTATGGATTTACTACAGATACCCTTGAATACCAGTTTTCAACGTATGCAGAAGATCATTATGGCTCAATAAAATTATTAGCAGAATCCATTAAAATTCCATTAATGATTCAATTAATGGATCCTGAAGAAAAAAAAATATACAGAGAAAAATACCTTGATAAAAAAGGGAGTATTGTATTTGATTATTTACATCCTGAAAAATACAAGATCAAGGTGATTTTTGATAAAAACAATAATAAGCAATGGGATACAGGTGATTTTGATGAAAACAGGCAACCAGAACGTGTAATCTATTATAAAGATATTATAGAAGTAAGAAGTAACTGGGATACAGAAATTGAATGGCAATAATCAAATACTTAACATCGTGTTTACGGCATTAATTTTTAAAATTTTTTATTTAAAAGACTGGTAAATATAATCTTTTATGAAAAATATAATGTTTTTTACTTTTTTGTTTTATCTTAAATAATGGATTTTGATTACATTTGTAGCGTTTATATAATGAATAAAAATTATAACAAATATGAATAAATTTAAGCGGTTAAATAATATTTTCGGGTGGAGTGCATTTTTGATGAGTGCAGTTGTTTATTTGCTCACTATGGAGCCTACCGTGAGCTTATGGGATTGTGGTGAATTCATAGCAAGCGCCTCGAGGTTAGAAATTGGACATCCGCCAGGAGCACCGTTTTATATGCTTGTTGGCCGGTTATTTGCTTTGTTTGCTACAGACGTTTCCAATGTAGCAATAATGTTGAATTCTTTCTCCGCGATCGTCAGCGCGTTTGCAATTCTTTTCTTGTTTTGGACCATCACGCATTTCGGGCGTAAAATATTATTTAAAGATGGAAATTATTCAACAGACAGGATGATCGCTGTTTTTGGTAGTGGATTTATAGGTGCACTTGCATTTACATTTTCAGACACGTTTTGGTTTTCTGCTGTAGAATCCGAGGTATATGCACATGCTGCCTTTTTAGCTGCAATTACATTTTGGTCTATTCTTAAATGGGAAAATGAGGCAGACAAAAAACGGTCTAACCGCTGGTTTGTCTTCATTGCTTTTTTATTGGGTGTAGCTTTTTGTGTCCATCTGCTTGGATTGTTAGTGCTCCCCCCCCTTGCAATGATCGTTTATTATAAACATTACAAACCGACTTCAAAAGGCCTTGTAACAGCATTGGGCATCTCTTTTATTGTACTTTTTTTTATCATGTATTTAATGATCCCGACAGCATTAAAAGGGGCAGTCTATTTTGACCTGTTATTCGTTAATACCTTTCATTTACCTTTTCATAGCGGGGTTTTGTTTTTTATTTTATTATTAACTGCCCTTATCATCTTTGGAATTCATTATACACACGTGCATGGACACGTGATCCTGAATACAATTATTCTTTCAATAACAATGATATTTATTGGATACATTTCATATGCCACGATCATCATCAGGTCCGCTGCAGACCCCCCACTGGATGAAAATAATCCCGAATCTATATTTTCACTTGTCTCTTATCTGAACAGGGAGCAATATGGACAACGGCCTCTTTTTCACGGGCCATATTATAATGCACCTGTAATAGATGTTAAGAAAGGGAAACCAAAATATGTAAAATATGGCGATAAATACAAAATCATTGATTATGGAAGAGATTATGTTTATGATGATAATTGTAAAACAATATTCCCGAGAATGTATAGTTCATCACACGGGAGTGAATACAAAAATTGGATAGATATTGAAGGCAAAATCGTCGAAACCCGTTCCGGTGAAGTAAAAGTCCCTACTTTTGGTGAGAACCTTGTTTATTTTTTCAAGTATCAAATAGGGTATATGTATATCCGGTATTTCATGTGGAATTTTTCAGGAAGACAAAATGATAACCAGGGGGGGGGCGGACTATTAGACGGAAACTGGATTACAGGTATTAAGTTTATAGACAGCAAACTGGTTGGCCCCCAGGAAAAACTACCTGACAGCATAAAAAACCATCCTGCCCGCAATACATATTATATGTTGCCATTTATTTTAGGGATTTTAGGATTGTTCTTTCATTTTCAAAAAGACAGGAAAGATTTTTCCGTGGTTCTCCTGTTGTTTTTCATGACCGGGATAGCAATAATTTTATATATAAATCAACCCCCTCGTGAACCCAGGGAACGGGATTACATTTATGCACAATCGTTCTACGCGTTTTCAATTTGGATCGGGTTGGGCATGTTGTCCGTGTATGAATTTATAAGGCAGAAGCTGCCCAAAATTATCAGTCCCGTGCTCGCGTTTATATTATGCTTTTCACTGGTGCCTGTAATTATGGCCAAAGAAAATTGGGACGATCATGACAGGTCGAACAGGTATACTACACGGGCTCACGCGTACAATTACCTCAATTCATGCGAACCCAATGCAATACTGTTTACCAATGGTGATAATGATACGTTCCCCCTTTGGTATTTGCAGGAAGTAGAAGGGATTAGAACAGATGTACGCGTGGTAAATCTCATGTTGCTTAATATGGACTGGCACATCATTCAGGCTAAACGGAAAGCATATGAATCCGAACCACTGCCTATCAGCCTGGAAAAAGATAAATACCTGGGCGACAAAAACGCGATGGTTCCTTTGCTTGATCGCTTGAAGCGCCCGGTCGCGTTAAAACAAGTCATGGATTTTTTCAATAGTAATCATGCAAATAGTAAGATAAGAACACGGGAAGGAGAACGAATGGACTACATCCCCACGAAAGAGTTTATTTTACCCGTTGATTCATCTTACATTGCAAGGAATAATATCGTGCCACCTGAAAGGCATAAAAATATAGTTTCTGAAATCAGGTGGAAAATTAGTAGGAATCATATTTCAAAAAGCGACTTAATAGTCATGGATATATTGGCCCACAACGAGTGGAAAAGGCCCATATATTTCTTGTCTCCTGGCCATGGAAACAGTTTGGGGCTTAAAGATTATATGCAATTAGAAGGGTATGCATACAGGTTGGTCCCCGTGAAATCAAAATCTGATGGACGTAGCCAAATAGGAGAAGTTCATACACGAAAATTGTATGACAAGTTGATGAATGATTTTATATGGGGCAATATTAACCATCCTGATGTGTATTTGGATCATTATCACAGGAGATCAGTATCTGTATTGCGCTTAAGACATAAATTCCACCGGCTTGCAAACGCGTTAATACAAGAAGGAAAAAATGATTCGGCCATTGAGGTGTTAGATAAGTGCATGGAATTGCTACCCAATGAAAAAGTACCTTATGATTTTTATATCCCGGATATTATAGATGACTATTACGCGTTGGGAGAAATCGAAAAAGCCAATGAAATTGTAAAAGAGTTTACCAATATTACCGGGGAGGAAGTGAATTATTATATCCTTGTAAGAAAAGAACATCCTGACGCGCTGGAAAGAGAAATTCAGATGTCTTTCCATTACCTTAGAAGGATGGAATCACTTACGAAAAAATATAACCAGGAAGAACTCAATACTGTCCTGAAGGATAAACTTGAAGAGTTGGCAATGTCCATGGGTATGCGCAGGAGGCCACAACCTCAACAAAATGTGAAACCAAAGCCTAAATTGCCTAAGCTCACCCAGTAAACAGGTGTGATGTTTTATGTTTTTACACGATATTGTAGAGATGAAACATTCTCGGGCATGGCAGGGGGGTTACCTGGTAAAATAAAATGAAACACCCAAATTAAGATTGAAATGGTTGATCTCTATGCTTTGGCCTTTTTCATCATTCCAGGTACATAAAAGAGCTCCTGTTTCCTGGTCAATCACGTCATAACTATTTTTTTCTACACGTTGGTGATCAGCGAGGGTATGTCCTGTTTCTAAATAAAGGTTCAGGCCGGAAGGCAATCCATAATTAAACCTGAATCCATAATAAAAATACATTTCACTTGAAAATGATTTTTCCTGTTTTGTATTGAGCAGCAGAATATCGTTTTCATTGTCATAATAATATGAATTGTTCTGTAAATTTTTAAAAAACATCATTCCTGTTTCTGCTAAAAATTCAATTCTTAAACCTGATTCGTTTACATCACCCCCCGTGTTGTAATTCACTCCAATCCCTAATCCATTAATATTAAAGCTGTTGTAGTTGTCCTCGTGGATGTAGGTATGATTTTGATTTCCTGTTTTGATGTAACCGTGTGCAATTGGATTGGATATATTTGTATATGACAGTGAAATACCTATATTCCTTAAATAATACCCTAAACTGAAATCAATATTCATACCGGTTTTAATGGTTTCATCTTCAGAAAGCGAAAAACCACTCCCTGAACCAATATACAACTGCCCTTTCATGTTTTGTGGCAAGGTTGCCAATAAAAGTAATATACAGATGATCAATAACTTCATGTGTTTATATTTCAGTTTATATATTTGTAAAGCAGTCATGTATAGATTTAAAAACGTGAATGTTGAGTACCCCGGGTATCGCTTCTATAATTTATGCACAACTGGGGATTTTTTATAATCATCTTCGAGCGTGTTAAAAATCGTGTCATACGTCTTGTATTTTTATCGCGATTCCTGCAATAAAATCAATTTATATGTTTGAGCATTGATATCAGGAACTGTATCAAAGATCATGTCAATTCTTAAATATTCTTCAGAAAATTCAAATTCTTCTCTCACGTCTCCATTATCGAGCGGAAGCATGGCCCATGCACTGTTCTCTTTTAATTTATAAACCAATACAACACCACTGTCTGCAATAAATGAATTGAGTAAAGGAATACTGGACTCGGCGTAAATTGCATTTGAATCCTGTTCATTTATACTCCATGAGGCCGAGTCAAACACTATTTGTTCCGATAAAAAATTGTTGGAGGTGTCATAAAAATAATGAAAAATGGTATCAGGTGTATATACCTTAATGATTTCTTTGTTTTCGGAAGCTTTATCTTTTTCACAATTTGTAAAAATCAAACAGGTAATCGCTGTCAAAACTAAAAAGAGTAGGATGTTTTTCATGATACAATAAAATTAGTCAATGATAAAAATAACCCCGGTTCCTTATATTATATTAACAAAAGTAATAATTAAAATGATTTGTCATAAAAAACCTAAAGAAAATGAACGAGCGGGAACGTATCAGTAAATCCTTTTTTAAATCTCTTTTAGCACGGCAATTTCCTTGCAGTCAGGGAAGTATGGACAGTCGATGCAGTCAGCCCATATTTTATGAGGAAGCGTTTCTTTTTCGATTTTTTTAAAACCGCATTTTAAAAAAAAGTCTGGAGCAAAGGTTAAGGCAAAAACATTTTTTATGCCAAGCGTGGTTGCTTCATCAAGGCATTGATTCACTAATTTTTTACCCAACCCGGTTTTATGCGATTCACTTTTAACACTTAACGATTTGATTTCTGCCATGTCGTTCCAACCGATCACGTGCAAGGCCGCGCAACCGGAAACATGTCCCTCGTTATTCTCAACAACCCAAAAATCCCGTATGTTTTCATAGATTGAATTCAGTGACCTGTGTAACATCAGGTTTTTTTCTGCAAAAAAACTGATGAGCTTATATATGCTTTGAGCATCCTGTATAACTGCTTTTCTTATCATGGTGTTCTATTAATTAAAAAAACAAAATTATTAAAAACAACGAATAATATTGTCCTGTATTCTAAATTATTTAATATGAAAATGAAAAAAACGCCTACAAGCTTTCTTATAGGCGTTTAAGTGTTTCGTGGTGCCACCTGGAATTGAACCAGGGACACACGGATTTTCAGTCCGTTGCTCTACCAACTGAGCTATGGTAC
>CAYPTK010000087.1:0-11020 GCA_964413555.1 uncultured Bacteroidales bacterium
TAGAGAGTCTCGGGTTTGAGCTTCACACGATCAAAGTGATATTCATCCCGGATACCTATGAATTTTATTGGAATACCAAAGCAGAAGAATTTATAAGAAGAATGTTAAAAGAATTCAATAATTTCTGGACACGCGATCGAATTGAAAAAGCAGAAAAACTAAACCTGACAAAAGTGGATGTAAGTACCCTGGCGTCTATTGTTCATAAAGAAACGATTCATAAGTCAGAAGAACCTAAAATTGCCGGGGTCTATATAAACAGGCTACGAAAAAGAATGCGTTTACAGGCAGACCCCACGGTTAAATATTTATTGCCGGATTCTGCAAAACGGGTTTTAGATAAACATTTAACGATTAAATCACCTTATAATACCTATCTGCACTATGGCCTTCCGCCGGGGCCTATCGCGATTCCCCCGGTAAGTGCTATTAACGCGGTATTGAATTATGAAGATCATGATTATCTATATTTTTGTGCAAAAGATGATTTTTCCATGTATCATGTCTTCGCGAAAACGTATGAACAACATAAAATCAATGCCCGGAAATATCAAAGAGAATTAACTAAAAGAAAAATTTTTAAATAATATAACATTTTACTTCAAATATGTTGTATTTTGGGTTGATTTTTAGGACAAGCATAAATCATATTTATTATGGACAGATCATACTTGCCAATCGTGATTATTTTTCAATTCTGTATCTTGTTCTTGCCCGGATGCAGCAACACGGGAAACAATGATAATGAATCGTCGCGATATACATTTAGCGATTATTGGAATAATGAAAAATCTGAAATAACCTCGTACAAACTTCACCTAACTCACGACCAACAAACAAAGAGCGGGCATGCTGTTCTCATTTATTCCGGGAAAGGAAGTCAGGGAAATTCACGAGAGATAATGTATAAGCAGATCATGAATTTCAAGGCCGGCATATCTTCATGTTCTATGTTGCTAACCACGATAACCCCGGTGAATACAAAAGAAAGAAAACCCGTATCAGAAATAGTATCTTCCGTGCAAGACTGGGATCAGTTAACCTTTGTCCGTCTTAATAAAGACAATGATGGTTATGAGGGATTCATAGATTTTGGGATGAAGAAAATACAACATGTAAATTATGAACAGGCATTCACGGAAGATGAAATATGGACATTGATCCGGGTTAATCCTGAATTGCTTCCAACCGGTAAATTTAAAATGATTCCCGGTGCCTTTTTGATGCAAGAGACAAAACAAATTAACCAGGTTTATCAGGTTGAAGCAAGACTTAATGAATTATGGAGAGACAAAGGGGTATTAAAGTATACCATTACGTATCAGAAACCGGACAGAACATTATCCATAAAATTTAGTAAAACATTTCCTCATGCTATATTATCATGGGAGGAAAAACAAAACGGCCGGGCCATTAGTGCTGTAAAAATGAAAATACTTAAGGGGGCTTCTAATAATTCTTTTCTTTCAAAAAACAAATAAAAAAAATACTTCAGATCAATACCTGAGAGAAAAGTTAAAACTGAAGTGAAAAGAACTTTCCATTTTTATTCTTTAACTTTGTGAAGGATTAAACCCAAATTATGTATTCGAACTTCGTAATGAGCATTAAAAACACGATAAAACAAGGATTATGGACAAACACAAATTAATGCAATGCCTTGTTTTGAAGTAGTTTTAACGTGTAATAGATTTTCTGATGCATATTTTGTGTTAAACCATGATTAGTTGATTGATACTTATAAGAATGGTGATTATGTAATCCCCGGTTTCCTGTATATTTGATTAATAAAGGGAAACATACAACGAGAACCAGTAGAACATATTAATTATTTTATGCTATTTAAGGACGTATTTGGACATAACGACATTAAAAAAACATTAATCAACACGGTTAAAGAAAACAGGATTAGCCATGCCCAAATGTTTTTAGGCCGTGAAGGCACGGGTAATCTGGCAATGGCTATAGCATATGCACAATATATTTGTTGTGTTGATAAACAGGAACATGATGCATGTGGGGTTTGCAATTCGTGTAAAAAATATAATAAACTCATACATCCTGACCTCCACTTCGTGTATCCGATAGGAGATCCTAAAGAAACAAGTGACACGTTTATTGCCAAATGGCGGGAAAAAGTTATTGAAACCCCGTATCTAAACCCTGCACAATGGTATGCACACCTGGGAATCAAAAACAAACAAGGCAGTATTCACAGGAAAGAAAGTGATGTGATCATTAAAAAATTGAGCCTGAAAACGTATGAGTCAGAATATAAAATAATGATCATTTGGTACCCCGAGACCATGAACACCACATCGGCAAATAAACTGTTGAAAATACTTGAAGACCCTCCTCCAAAAACTCTTTTTATCCTTGTTGCATCAAATACAGATTATATATTGCCGACCATTTTATCCAGAACCCAAATCATTAAAATTCCAAGAATTGATGATGAAAGCATGAAAGAAGCATTAAAAAAATCATTTCAATTGGATGAAAATGAAACGAATAATATCGTACACCTGTCAAATGGCAACTATCTTGCAGCATTAAATCTGATAAACAGCGATGAGGAATACCAATATAATTTTGATATGTTTGTCCAAATGATGCGCCTGTCTTATTCAAGTCAAGTATTTGAAATATACCAATGGATAGATGAGATGACAACCAATGGAAGAGAAAAACAAAAACAATTTCTTCAATATACTCTTCGAATGATACGTGAAAATTTTATCACGGGATATCATTCGCCATCCATTGTTTATTTGACAAATAATGAACAAAACTTCGCGGCAAAATTTTCGGAGTTTATTAATGAACGAAATGCTTATGCAATAACCGACGAGTTGAATAAAGCATACAGGCATATTGAAATGAATGCAAATAATAAACTTGTATTTTTAGATTTAATTTTAAAATTAATGGTTTTATTGAAAAAATAATTTTCTTTACATTAAGTTATAATATTTAACATTTATTTAACATAAGGAATAATGAGTTCACGAGATTATATAGCACACGACACATCATTTAAGGGATCCAATATATTTGAACTAAAATCCTGTTATGCCAAGGGATGCAATCAACTTGAAGTACATGACTGGCTTCAGGATATTCCCGAGGCCTATAACCGGTTTAAAATAGTTGAAGCAAGATTTAAAAACACCCGTAAAGAATATGTTGAAAATGTAAACGGGTTGAAGTTAAAAAACGGTGACATTATTGTTGTAGAAGCCTCGGTAGGATATGATGTTGGCATTGTATCTCTTATGGGGCCATTGGTGTCTGAGCAATTGAAAAAGTTAAAAATCAATCCTCAAAACCACGAGTTTAAAAAAATATATCGCAAGGCCAAGGAAACTGATATTCAGAAGTGGCGGGAAGCCATAAAGAGAGAAAAAGAACTCTTGATCAAAAGCAGGGAAATTGCAAAGGACCTGAAACTGAAGATGAAAATTGGCGATGTAGAATTTCAGGGTGATAAAACCAAAGCGATTTTTTATTATATTGCTGATGAACGCGTTGATTTTAGAGAATTGATCAAAGTATTAGCAGAAAAACTAAAAATCAGGATCGAGATGCGGCAGATAGGGGCAAGGCAGGAAGCCGGCAGGATCGGGAGTATTGGCCCCTGTGGCCAAACAACCTGTTGTACAAGCTGGCTGTCGAATTTTACATCTGTCTCTACCAACGCGGCAAGACACCAAAATGTATCCATGAACCCGCAAAAATTAGCCGGGCAATGTGGCAAGCTAAAATGTTGTTTGAATTTTGAAGTGGCTACTTATTTAGATACCCAAAAAGATTTTCCTAAAACCTCCATCCCCCTTAAAACAGAAAAAGGTACTGCACGCCATAAGAATACTGATGTATTAAGAAGAATAATGCAATATGCCTATGAAGACGGGGAAGGTAAAAATGCGTCAAAGGGAATGGTACAAATCAGTGTAGACCGGGTTAAAGAAATTATTGAACTAAATAAAAAAGGCATCAATCCCCCCGATCTTGAGGGAATAAATGATAGCCTCCCTTCAAAGGATGAAGCATTGGACTACAAAAATGCCGTGGGACAGGATAACCTGGATCGCTTTTCATCAAAAAATAAACACAATAAGGATAAAAGAAAAAAACGAAGAAGAAAGAAAAATAAACAAGATAAACAATGAATCTAAGAATTCAACTTATTTTTACAATAGCCACCTTTTTATTTTTTTTGAATTGCGACAATTCAAGTATTTACAGGCAAAACTTTAAAGTATCTGATGAAGCGTGGAATGCAGACGAACTCATGGTGTTTTCCCCAAATGTTATTGATACGGCCAATGGCTTTGATATCTATTTCACGATCAGACATACGAATGATTATCCTTTCAAGAATATTATTTTATTTGTAACTATAACATCTCCTGACAATCAAGAAGTAACTGATACAATAAATGTTTTATTAGCAGATGACAAAGGAAAATGGAGAGGCAGCGGGCTGGGGGATATTTTTGATCTTCCGGTTCTTTACAAGCAAAACGTTCGGTTTCCCCTGCAAGGGAAATATACATTCAAGGCCATTCACGGAATGAGAAAAGACCCCTTACCAGGGGTTATTGATGTAGGGCTGAACATTAAACGATTTGTAAAATAAAGAAATTTAAATACACGTGGGAACCCGGAGTAAACTTCAAAAATTTGCAGAGGTTGAATCCTTCGACAATGTCATAAAACCTGGAGTTGACATAATTCAAAGCATGGCACACCCGTTGAAAGGGTGTTGGAATAACATTTTTTTTAAAAATTCTAATCCTATTATACTTGAGCTGGGATGCGGAAGAGGAGAATATACGATTGCATTGGCACGGCAAAATCCTCAAGTCAATTATATCGGGATGGATATAAAAGGTGCAAGAATATGGAAGGGTGCTAAAACGGGCATTAACGAGCAAATCAATAATGCTGCATTCATTAGGTCGTACATTGAATTTATAGAAGCTTTTTTTGATGAAGATGAAGTATCTGGAATATGGCTTACATTTCCCGATCCACAAGAAAAAAAAGCAAGGATTAAAAAACGGCTGACGTCATCAAGGTTTTTGAATTTGTATAAGAAAATTTTAAAAAAAGACGGCATTGTTCATCTCAAAACAGATAACCGGGTATTATTTGATTATACACGACAAATATTGGCTTATAATCAAATAACTCCTGTTGAAAAATATGAAGACCTTTACATGCAAGACAATATAAGTTCTGACCTGGAAATAAAGACCCATTATGAACAAAAATTTCTGGAAGAAGGAAAAAAAATTTCATATATATGCTTTACACTATTTAAAGAGAATGAAATCTATGAACTGCCAACACGATGATTTTTTTAAAATGGTATATCATGTTACCAAACAAATACCTTGTGGAAGAGTCACTTCATATGGAGCTATTGCAAATTATTTAAGTTCACCGGGTGCTGCACGAACAGTGGGGTGGGCTTTGAATAAGAGTTTTGACTCTGGCGAATGGATTCCGGCACACCGGGTTGTTAACAGAAACGGCATGCTAACCGGGAAGCAATACTTTGGTGGTTCTGACACGATGAAAGAATTGCTTGAAAACGAAGGGGTTATTGTCTCTGATGATCGTGTTGAGCAATTTGGTGAAAAATTTTGGGACCCTGCTGAACATATTTTATGCAAATAGAAATAAGAACCTCAATAATATTAATAATGTATATCCGTTTAAAACAAAACATGATTTTTTAACGGAATTTTTAAAAATTAACTAAAATTAAACGAATGGAAAATCAAGAAAATAATACATTTCACGATCAGGTAAGCAATACAATAAATAAAATAAAACCCTATCTTCAGGCAGATGGGGGTGATATTGAACTAGTGGAAGTAACTGATGATAAAGTGGTCAAAGTAAAACTCCTTGGCGCGTGTGGAAGTTGTCCTTTCAGGCAACATACACTCAAATCAGGAGTGGAACAGGCTCTGAAAAAAGAAATTCCCGACGTTAAAGAAGTAAAAGCAGTCGAATAAATTCCATTGGATTACTGCTTTATTACTTCAAATACAACCATGTCATTTATTTTTATGATGTTGATTACCAGCTCAATTTATTAATAATTGATAAACAGAATTAAAATATTGAAAATTAATAGGTTAATATATATATTTGGGACATTCCTCTTTATCCTGGCATGCTCTACAGAAAAAAATACATTTGTTACGCGTTCATATCATAATATTACGGCTAAGTACAATGCATATTTTAATGGAAAAGAGAGTTTTAAGGCAGGCCTTCAAAAAGTGGATGATTCATTTGAAGATGATTATACACATGTATTGCCTATATTCAAATATGGCGATGAAGATATAGCTCAATCCATTGCTCCCGAAATGGAAAGAGCCATTGACAAAGCAACAAAAGTAATTGAAAAACACTCAATTACTGCTAAGCCAAAGAATCTGAAGAAAAAAAAGAGTGAGCGAAAAAAACTGACTGATAAAGAAAAAGAATATTTTAGTAAAACCGAATATAACAAATGGGTTGATGACAGCTACCTGATGATGGGGAAAGCATATTTTTATGAACATGAATTTATGATGTCCATCAAAACATTCAGGTATATAATACGTGAATTCAAGACCGATGAGGTAAAATATAAAGCATTAATATGGCTGGCCAGAATTGAAAACGAAAGAGGTGAATTTAAAGAAGCAAACGAAATATTAAACAAGATCACGAAAGAGTATAAGGAATTGATAGATGTACAATACTATACAACTTATGCTGATTTTCATTTAAAACAACAACACTATAACGAATCAATCCATTACCTTGAAGAAGCACTTGAAAAAGAAAAAAAGCGGGATAAACGGATTCGGTATACATTTATTCTGGCACAGTTATACCAGGAGACAGGTGATCTTATGCTGGCCACGGAGAATTATGAAAAAGTCATCAAAAAAAATCCGCCATATAAAATGGCATTCAATGCAAAAATAAATAAAGCAACATGTTACAGAAAAGGAAGCGGTAATATCGAAGAAGTTAAAAAGCAATTATTTAAAATGCTTAAAGACGATAAAAATATTGAATATCAGGATCAAATATATTATGCCCTGGGCAGTATCGAGGAAAGAGCCGGGAACATGGAACAAGCTATTGAATACTATAAAAAATCAGCCCGGGCCAGCGTGAATAATGATATTCAAAAGACAACATCATACCTGACCATTGCAGATATTTATTACCAGCGGAAAGAATATAAACAGTCCGGTGCTTATTATGACAGTTCATCCATGTACATTACTGAAAGCTATCCTGACTATGAGCAGATCATGGAGAAAACCGAGCTGTTGATAGATCTTGTTGATAATCTTAATACAGTAGAACGTGAAGATAGCCTTCAAAGACTTGCACGGATGAGTGAAAAAGACCGGCTGGCAGTGATTGACCGTAATATTGCCGAATATAAAGAAAGAGAACGTCAGCGTCAGATCGAAGAAAGCAACCGCGCGTTGAACCAGTATTATTACCGGAACAGGCTTAACCAGGATGCCGGGCAAAGCAGTGGACAATGGTATTTTTACAATCCTTCAATGATCAAAAGAGGTAAACAAGAGTTCCAGGCAAAATGGGGAAACCGGAAACTCGAAGACAACTGGAGAAGATCAGATAAATCAACCGAACTGGGATCCGAATTTGAGGATGAGCTGGCAGGCGACGCTGAATCTCAGGAAGTAAAAAAGGAATTGAGTAAAACAAGCAGGGAATATTATTTGCGGGAAATACCACTCAACGATTCCCTCATGGAACTTTCACATGAACGGATCAAGCAATCCCTGTTCAGGGCAGCCAGGATTTACCAGGAAGACCTGAAAGACTATGAAAAAGCAATTAAACAATACAAAGAACTTGTTACAAGATACCCTGAATCAGAATTTACACTGTTGAGTTATTACCAGTTATATAAACTTTATAATGAACTGAACAAACCTTCGCTGGCCGATCAATACAAACAACTTATACTGAAAAAATTCCCGGGAAGCATTCACGCGAAAGTATTGGAAAATCCTGATTATCTAAAAAATATTGAATTACTGCAAAGTGAAGCAGGCAAAACATACGAACAAGCATATCTTGCATATAAAAATAAACAATATGCCAGGGTAAATGAATTGGCCGATCTTGCTGCCAAAAAATATTCAGACAGGGAAGAATTGATCAGGAAGTTCGAATACCTCAAACTCTTGTCATTTGGACATACAAATCCACCTAAAATGTTCCAGGAAAGGCTGAATGTCTACATTGAGAAATATCCTGATACAGAACAAACGGACCAAGCCAAAGATATCCTTGCCCGTATTATGGAAAAATATCCGGATGTTAAAGAAGAAAAAGAAAAAGAAACTGCAAAAGAAATTTATTCCACGAACTACAATATGCCGCATTATTTTATCATGGTAATTGGTAGTGAAGCAGACATTAATCAATTGATATTTAATTTAATCAACTTTAATGTTGAATATTTTAAAACAAAAGAACTAAATGTAAATGGAGAAAATCTCGGAGATGAGAATCAGATAGCAGTTGTTAAACAATTCAGGAACAAAACACCTGCAATGGAATATTATAAAACTGTATTTGAAAAACAAGAAGAAGTATTAACCGATATTACATCCAAAACAGTTAAATATTTCATCATTGATGAAAATAATTATAAAATACTTATGCAAGACCAGTCTGTTACTACATACATGCATTTCTTCGAGACAAATTATACAGAATAATTACCCGTGCTTTTGTATTTAATATAAAAAAGAAATAAAATGACTGAAAAATCAATTAATATACTATGGGTTGATGATGAGATTGATATGTTAAAAGCACATGTTATTTTTTTACAGGAAAAAGGCTACCAGGTACATACAGCCACGAATGGCGAAAAAGCTGTTGAAGAAGTCAAAAATCATCCGGTTGATATAATATTGCTTGATGAAAACATGCCGGGATTAAGTGGTATGGAAACATTGAGCAGGTTAAAAGATATACACCCTGAAATCCCGGTGGTCATTATCACTAAAAATGAAGAAGAAGACCTTATGGATGAAGCCATTGGTTCCAAAATTGATGATTTTCTTTTAAAGCCAGTGAATCCCAGGCAAATACTTCTTTCGATCAAGAAAAATATTGATAACCAGCGATTAATTAACAGGAAAACCACTTCGGATTACCAGTCCGAATTTTCTAAAATTGGATTGCAAATCAATGAATCCATGCATTTTAACGACTGGGTAGAAGTGTATAAAAAATTGGTTTACTGGGAACTCGAGCTGGCAAATGCAAGAGGTGTTGAAATGGAAGAAGTGCTAAATATGCAAAAAGAAGAAGCAAATAACGCGTTTGCAAAATATATTAAAAAGAACTATCCCGGTTGGTTTGAAAATGATAAAGCCAACAAACCATTAATGTCTCCCAGTATATTTCAAAAAAAAATATTTCCATTACTCGAACAAGGAGACAAAGTGTTTGTTATCGTTGTTGATAATTTACGCCTGGATCAATGGAAATTACTAAGCACTGTATTAAACAAACAATTTTCTGTTGAAGAAGAAGAATTGTTTTGCAGTATTATCCCGACAACAACTCAATATGCAAGAAATGCAATGTTTGCCGGGTTAATGCCCTATGAAATAGAACAACTCATGCCTGATTTTTGGATCAACGAGAACCAGGATGAGAACATGAATCAATTTGAACAGGAATTGTTAGAGTCACAAATAGCAAGGGCAGGAAAGAAAATAAAATTCAATTACAATAAAGTATACAATAAAAAAGGAGAAAAGTATATCAATAAGCAATTCTCGAATTTCATGAATTATCAGCTTAACGTGATCGTGTATAATTTTATTGATATTCTTTCACATGCTCGAACAGACGTTGAAATGATCAAGGAACTGGCTGAAGACGAACCAGCATATCGCACGCTTACCCTGTCATGGTTCAAACATTCTTATTTATACCAGTTTTTACAAAAATTATCTGAAAAAGAAAATGTTAAGGTGGTCATTACAACAGACCATGGTTCTATTAGCGTGAAAGACCCGATTAAGATATCAGGTGACAGGGAAACATCAACCAACCTGCGATACAAAGCATCAAGAAGGCTGAATTACAATCCCAAAGATGTATTTGAAATTAAGAATCCTGAACTCGTGCATTTGCCCAGGATATCATTAAACCATTCATTTATTTTTGCTACCGGAAACGATTACTTTGTTTATCAGAACGAGTACAATCAATACGCGAATTATTATAAAAACACGTTTCAACATGGAGGCATTTCAATGGAAGAGATGCTGATTCCTTACGTGGTCCTGAATCCAAAATCAACTTGATGAACGTGATATCATTCATTATTTAACCCATTTTTTTAATTCTAACCGTATTGTATACATGGATACACTTGAAATCAAAAACTTAAATGAACTTGAACCTGTGGCAAAACAGTTTTTAAGATATCTGGAGCACTATAAAATCATTGCATTTTCAGGCACGTTGGGGGCAGGAAAAACAACATTTATAAAAGCAATATGCTCGCGACTTAACGTTACATCCAATGTTGCCAGTCCTTCATTCGCCATTATCAATGAATACATTACTGAAAATAAAGATATTATATATCACATGGATTTTTACCGGATTCATGATGAAGAGGAAGTGTTTGATATGGGATATGAAGATTATTTTTATAATGGAAATCATTGTTTTATCGAATGGCCTGAGAAAATAAGCGGATTACTCCCCCGGGATACGTTATATGTAAACATCAAACAGGTAGACAATGATTGCAGGATCATTGAAGTAAATGGCCATATGGATGAATC
The DNA here is from genome assembly GCA_964413555.1 of uncultured Bacteroidales bacterium. Classification (GTDB taxonomy): domain Bacteria; phylum Bacteroidota; class Bacteroidia; order Bacteroidales; family JBBRXJ01; genus CAYMKE01. Next base: position 10,887 of record CAYPTK010000087.1, read on the forward strand.
TCAAAACAGTTAATTAAAAATTTGGGTTTAATACAAAATTCATATTTTTTTATGTTGATTCCTGTCGTTTCGCGGTGAATTTTTAGGGTTAAAGCAGTAACAACTTGTTTCTATTACTCCCGGAATTCCGTTTG
>CAYPTK010000088.1:0-11002 GCA_964413555.1 uncultured Bacteroidales bacterium
TTCAACATTTCAACCAGTAATTTTTTTAAACCAACAAAATTTAGTATATTTGGTATTCACAATTCACATGAATTGGTGAATTATTAATATAATGAATGTAAACAATATGCAGTCAAAAATGATCAATATATTAAAAAACAAGTATGTATTTACTGCATTGATTTTTTTTCTTTGGCTGTTAATCTTTGATCAGAATAATTTAATTGACCGTTCACAAAACATTGAGCAACTAGAGCAACTTAAAAAAGATAAATTGTATTACCAAGAACGGATTGAACATGCAAAAAACCGTTTAAATGAACTTAAAACAGACGAGAGAACCCTTGAAAAATTTGCCAGGGAACAATATCTTATGAAACGTGAGAATGAGGATGTATTTGTTGTCGTGAAAGAAAACAATTAGTGTTCGTCCATAAAGTCACTTTTTTGCGATTAAAGCACCAAATCACAAATTACAAATAAATCTCAATATTCAATGACCAAATTTTTAAACAAAAAAACTAAGTCAATAATTATAAGTCGTTTAGGTTATTGATGTTTGGAGTTTGAGTTTTATTTGGAATTTGGTGCTTGTATATTTGGAATTTGGTTACGCGACTTTATATGACTTTATAGACAAGCTCTAATTAGAAATCCCTTTAAATATTATATTCCTTTTCTCTTTGAACAGACCTGTAATGCCATAATAAATCGTTTACATTTTTATATGCTACAGGATTCCTGCCTGTTAACTGTAATGAATGCAATGCTGCATTTTCAACAGGGTGTCTGGAATAATGAATTGAATGACTATAATTCATGTATTTAACAATCATAAATGCACCAAACCACTGAAAAAATTTATGTCTGAATGTATTTACATTAGCAGCATGTTGGTTGATTTGGTTCAACTTATGATATATCTTCATTTCTTCCAGGAATTGTTTAAAAACATCAGGATAATCATCAATCCTTTTGCTTATACCGGGTGCATTGGCTTTAAAAAATAAAGGAATATCGTCAAACAGTCTTTTAATATCCAAAAAAGCGCGTACATCATACACGTGGAGTGTATCTTTCCTGTTCTTTAAAAAATCGTTTATCACCGGTCCGGTTCCAAAAGGCACCCTGTCTGAAGGCCTTGAAGCGGGGATCACCCGGGTTGTATTTATCTCTTTAAAATGTCCTAATGGAAAGACCTTATGTAAAAAATAAAAATCTTCCCCGCCTTGTTTTTTGTTCATCCCCCCCTGCCTGGCATAAACACCCGCGCGTAAGCAAAAGCAGCTCCCCAGTGTATGAAAAGCATAAGGAAACGAGATGTACCGTAACATTTCAATGAAATATCTTAAATACAATTCATAGCTGGCTACAGCATGGTATAATGATGCATCATATCCTGAACCCTCGACCGGGTGTTCATAATATAATACAGCGCCATTTAATTCACGATCGCGTTGGAATGTATTTTCAATTTCTGTCAGGTAATTTTTATCACATAAGGTGTCCGCGTCCAAAGAAATGATCAGCCCGTCTTTATTATGAATGGTATTAAACCTTCGTAATGCTTCATCCATTCCCGTTTTTCTTGCCAGCCCCACGCCGGAATGCTTCGCGGGAATATTGGAAATGGCAATCGTGTAAATTTTAACGTTATTGTCTTCAACATCCTTTTTCCATGTTTCAATTTCCTGCATGGATGTTTGATTCTGCCGTGTAACGCCAGACGGTGAATCGGCAGAAGAATTAATTACAACAATAATTTCAAGGGGCAATCCCGGCCTGTCACAATCTGCAAGGCATTGAAGCGTATGTATAATACCGGGTTCATTATAGCAGGGGATTACAATACTATATGCCAGTTTTTCATCAGGTCGGCCCTGTATGTATGCCTCATTGGCCTGGTAGCGTTCAAAATAAACATCGGCAAATCCCATCCCGTGAAACAGTCTACTCGACTTCCGGCTGATTCTCCTCCTTGTACACCTGGTTCAGTCCCCGGGCGATTTCACGTGTTATATTCAATCCACTGGCTCCATACAAAATATTATCGGCCTGCGAAGTACTAAAAATCAAGTGGTATCCTTTATTTTGATTATAATCATTAACAAATTGCTTCACGCGGTACATAATATTATTAAGCATCACCTGCCTTTCTTCAGCCAGTGTCAGAGAGGCTTCTTCCTGGCGCGTTAAAAATTGCTGTTGTTGTTTTTGCAGTAATTTTTGTTTTTCCTGTGCATCAAGCGTGGTGAGTAATCCTTTTTGATATTTTTCCTGTAGATCCCGTGCCTGGCTCTGCAATTGTCTTGATTTGGCATCGAGTTCAGACCGTATTGCTTCTTGTTTATCCATCAACTCTTCTTTGAGTTCATGATAATAATCATAATTTTGTAATACCGAATCAATATTGACATACGCTACTTTCAAATCACCGGCCGGCGCTGGCATTTCTTCTGACACGAAAGACGTGTCAGATGCTTCTTCCTGATCAGCATGATCCCGTGTTTTGTTGTTACTGCATGTAAATTGTAAAATAAACAAAGCTATTATCCCGCCAATAGCTATCAGACTTAAAATTAATGGCAATTTTTTCATGATTCTTAATTATTTTGATGCAAAATTAAAAATTGCATTCAATAATACGATGAATTTTAGTTTATTTTTTAGGTGCTACAGCAATTTTATAAAATTATGTAATAACAGAAAACTGGATTCATGGGAAAAATGTTGTCGGGGCCTACAGGGTAAACCGGGTTGTTGTTGCTAATACCGGATATCAGAAAGATAAAGCCCCCCCGCCGGAACCGAATACCCGGCATACCGGCGGTCTTTCTGTTCAATGATATGTTTAAAATTGTCAATACCTGATTTTCCTTTCCCGACATCCAACAAAGACCCCACGATTGCTCTTACCATATTCCGTAAAAAACGGTCAGCCGTGATGGTAAAAATGAAATTTTTACCGGTTTTCTGCCAAATTGCCTGTTGAACATGACAAAAATGCGTTTTAACATCAGAATTAGATTTACAAAAACTTTTAAAATCGCGGTATTCCAATAAACAACCCGCGCTATTATTCATTTTATCTATGTCAGGCTCAAATTCAACCTGGTATTTTAAATCAACAGCAAAAGGGTCTTTGCTGGCCGTTATCATGTACTCGTATGTCCTGGATTTTGCATCAAACCGGGCATGTGCATCATTTTTAACCTGCTTAATATTATACACGGCAATATCACCGGGCAATAAATGATTTAAATGATATATGGTATCGTTAATATCTGTCAATAAACTGTTGCAATCAAAATGGGCAATGAATTTTTTTGCATGAACTCCTGAATCTGTTCGTCCGGCCCCTACTACAGAAATTTCTTCCTGCAGGAATGTAGACAGGGCATCATTCACGCGCTGGATGGTATCTTTACCGGGTTGGGCCTGCCATCCCTGGTAATTTGTTCCTCTAAAACCAAGATGTATAAAGTATCGGTTCATATGTTTATAATTTTAGTCATTAATATAAAATGCTGTTTGGTTTACAGGTTTTACAAGAGGTATAGATGGAGCACGGGATCGTGATAAGGGCGTGTTGGCCCTTGTATCCGCTATACCTCTATATCCTTTATACCTTTCTTTCCTTTTTATAATCACCCGGGCGCGTGTCAAAACTTACTAGCCATGAATTCATGTTTTTGACATTCACATTGCTATGAGATTATTGATGATCATCCCGGCGCGTCGTGGGGCTTCATAAGCCTCGTTACGGGACTTTATGGACAAACAATAGTGTTGACAGCATGAACAGGAGAACAATTCATTCACGCCGGACTGGCACAAGTGTTTGTATTTAAACGTATAATAGACATGTTAAGGTTTTTACTAAACACACCCGGTTATTTTTTATTATGAATACATTATGAAATCACTTTGTTAATTTAAATAAAAATTTTAACTTGCATCATGTAAATAATGAGATAAAAATAAAATTTTATGAAATATTTTTCGTTTACTTTTCTTAAAAACATTATGGTATGGTTTTTGATAGCTAAGTCGAATTTTTATTATCAAAAATAATTAAAAAAAACATGGAACAATCGGTAAACATCAATGAATTAAATGAACGGATACAAAAAGAGAGCGGTTTTGTTGATATGATCAACATGGAAATGAAAAAAGTGATCATAGGGCAAAAAAAACTCATTGATAATTTATTAATTGGTATCCTTTCCAATGGGCACGTTTTGCTTGAAGGCGTTCCTGGCCTGGCTAAAACACTGGCAATCAAAACGCTTTCAGACACGATCCAGGCAGACTTCAAACGGATTCAGTTCACCCCGGACCTGTTGCCTGCAGATTTGATCGGTACCATGATTTACAGTCAGAAATCAGAAGAATTTCAAATTGAAAAAGGCCCTGTATTCAGTAATTTCATCCTTGCCGACGAGATCAACCGTTCTCCTGCCAAAGTACAAAGTGCACTGTTGGAAGCAATGCAGGAAAAACAAGTCACCATTGGCAATAAAACATACGATCTCCCGGTTCCGTTTTTTGTAATGGCAACACAAAACCCGATTGAACAGGAAGGGACATATCCTTTACCCGAGGCGCAGGTAGACCGGTTCATGTTAAAAGTTGTAATCTCCTACCCGGGGTATGAAGAAGAACGCCTGATCATAAGAGAAAACCTGGCTCATGAATTCCCCCGGGTGAATGCCGTGATTAAACCGGAAAACATACTCAAAGCAAGAGAAGTAGTGAAAGAAATTTACATGGATGAAAAAATTGAAAAATACATCCTCGATATTGTATTCGCGACCAGGAACCCCGCGGAAGCCGGCTTGTCTAAATTTGAAAGCCTGATTAACTACGGCGCGTCACCCAGGGCAAGTATTAATTTAGCACGTGCTGCCAAAGCATATGCATTTATAAACCGGAGAGGATACGTGATCCCGGAAGACATACGTGCTATAGTTCCCGAGGTCCTCAGGCACCGCGTCGGGCTAAGCTATGAAGCTGAAGCAGAAAACATCCGGTCTGAAAATATCATTAACGAAATATTGAATACCATTGAAGTCCCATAATATTTTAATCATGACCCGTGTTTTAAAACTAAAAACATGAAAAAATTATTTATCATCACCCTGTTTTGCAGTATATTTTCAAATACCATATACTCTCAGGATAATTATATCGGGCTTGACCGTTCAGATATAATAAAAAAAATGAAAAATGAAAAGCCAGACTTTATCCAACAAAAAGTCATTAACAAAGCTTATAATTATTTAAAATACATGGACGCGTTGGGTGAGCGCACGATCCTGATATTTTTATCGGATGATAACCAATGTACCCATGTTAAATTAATGTCACATTACGTACATCTCGGGAGCACCATTGATTCACTGAATAAAGAATATGAAAAAATTGACAAACATCAGTGGAAATATACTGTTGATGGTGAAGATATATTGATTAAACTGGATAAAGGCGAATGGTTTTTTACTGTAATCACAAAAAAAATGGAGTAGAAAACGGGTTAGAAGTGGAAACAAAAGAACTATTAAAAAAGGTCAGGAAAATAGAGATTAAAACAAGAGGGCTTTCCCGAAATATATTTGCAGGAGAGTACCATAGTGCCTATAAAGGGCGCGGGATGACATTCAGTGAAGTGAGAGAATACCAATATGGCGATGACATACGGAACATTCACTGGAAAGTGACAGCCCGCTTTAATCATCCCTATATAAAAATATTTGAAGAAGAACGTGAACTGACAGTTGTATTGCTGGTTGATGTAAGCGGTTCAAGAGAATTCGGCACAAAAGAAAAATTCAAACAAAACATCATCACTGAAATTTCAGCAATACTCTCTTTTTCGGCCATTCAAAACAATGACAAAATAGGCATGATCCTGTTCAGTGATAAGATCGAAAAATTTATCCCACCAAAAAAAGGGGCACAGCACACGTTAAGGATCATCAGGGAGCTCATTGAATTTACACCTGAACACGATGCCACGAATATCTCCGGGGGATTAAAATACCTGGCCAATGCCATTAAAAAAAGAAGCACTTGTTTTTTGATTTCAGATTTTATTGATTATGATAATAACGCGATGCCGCGTTTTGCAAACGCGTTAAAAATAGCCAATAAAAAACATGACATTGCTGCTCTCAGAATCTATGATCAATTTGAAACCCGGCTGCCCCCGGTAGGATTATTAAAACTGAAAGATGCTGAAACAGGGAAAGACTTTTGGGTTGACACGTCCAGCAAACATGCAAGGCATCAATATGAAACATGGCAAAGAAAACGACAACAACATCTCGCTGAAACATTCGCGAAAAGCGGGGTTGACTGGGTCTCTGTCAGAACAGACCAGGATTATGTTAAACCACTGCTTAATTTATTCAAGATGAGAGAAAGCAGGATTTGATCATGTATCACGATTCAATTTAATTCAATTAAAAATTTTAAAAAGGTATTTTTATGCGACGCGTGTATACATATTTCATTTACGTGCTCTTGATTTCTGCAACCGGCAATATAAAAGCAGGACAAATCAATATAAGGGCATTTATTGATACCAATCAAATATTCATTGGAGATCAACTATATTATACACTCGAGGTAATTCAATCCACCGGTTACCATTCTATATTCCCTTCACTTCAGGATACGCTGGCCAAACACGTCGAGATCATTGACAGTACTGAAATTGACACTTCTCAAGTACAAGACGGACAACTGAAACTCACGAAAAAATACCTTATCACGTCGTTTGATAGCGGGATGTACAACATACCATCATATCCATTTATCTTTCAAACCAATAATTCAAAAGATACTTTACATTTTCCATCAGTCTCCCTAAACGTGCATACAGTTGCTGCTGTTGACACGGCAACTGGCATCAAAGACATCAAGCCGCCATTCGGGGCCCCTGTAACTTTTGCAGAAGTACTGCCTTACCTTTTATATGGTATTTTAATCGCTGCCATCATTATCGTGCTCATTTATATCATCAGCCGGCAACAAAAAAAACGCCCGGTTTTCAAGCCGCGTGTTCCTCCAAAGCCAGCATATATCAAGGCATTAGAAGAACTTGACAAGCTCAAAGAGGAAAAGCTATGGCAAAAAAACATGCTTAAAGAATATTATTCGCGGCTCACGAACATTATCAGGGCATACATTGAACAAAGGTATGGTGTAAAAGCCCTTGAAGAGACCACTAACGAAATACTGCAGGACATGAAAAAAACGGGATTCAGGGACAAAGAGCTTTTTGAGGAGCTAAGAAACCTTTTATCACTGGCAGACATGGTTAAATTCGCGAAGGGAATAACTGAGCCAGGCGAAAATGAACAAAACATGGAAAATGCATATACATTTGTCATGAAGACAAAGAAAAAAGAAGGAGTTGAGAACACGGGTGACAATGAGGATATGAATAATCAATACCAGTCTAATATTATTAACAAACAAAAGGGGAATGTAAATGACTAACATCACATTTGCAAATCCGGAATTCCTGTACCTGTTATTGTTGTTAATTCCAATGATAGCATGGTATATCTGGAAACAAAGTAACCTGAATGCTGCTTTCAGGGTCCCGGATATCCAGCCGTTTCAAAAAGCGAAACCATCTGCAAGAGTATACCTGCGACACCTTTTATTCATTTTCAGGTGTTTCGTTGTAATTTCTCTTATACTCGTCCTGGCCAGGCCACAATCCACGAATAAATGGAAAGAACAAATTAATAAAGGGATTGACATTGTCATTGCAATAGACATCTCGAGCAGTATGCGTGCAGCCGACTTTGATCCCGACCGGCTTGAATCTGCCAAGAATGTAGCCATAGAATTTATTTCAGGACGCACCAGTGACCGGATCGGCCTGGTGGTATTCAGCGGGGAAAGCTTTACTCAATGCCCCATAACAACCGACCATGCTGTATTGATAAATTTGTTTAAAGAAATAAAAAGCGGGATGCTGCAAGACGGTACTGCTATTGGCATGGGATTGGCAAATGCTGTAAACCGGCTTAAAAACAGTGATTCCAAAAGCAAAGTCATCATCTTATTAACCGATGGAGTGAATAATAAAGGCTCCATTGCACCGGTAACAGCTGCAGAAATCGCTAAAACATTTAACATCAGGGTATACACCATTGGCGTGGGCAGCAAGGGAAAGGTCCCCTACCCTTTTCAAACCTACTCGGGCACCCGGTATCAACAGGTAAAAATAGGATTGGATGAAGAAGTATTACAAGACATTGCCCATATCACGGGGGGAAAATATTTTCGAGCGACCAATGAAGAAAAATTAAAACAAATATATAACGAGATTGAACAATTGGAAAAATCCAAAATTGAAGAAAAGAGCTTTAAAGAACGGGAAGAAGAATATCTTCCCCTGGCAATCTTTGCAGGTATACTCCTGCTTCTTGAAATAATTACGCGCAACACTATATTCAGGACAATACCATAAAATAAACTATTATGTTTCGATTTGCAAATAATGAATATTTGATCTTAACAAATCTTTTGCCTTTATTGATAGTGATTTTTTTCATTATCTTATACAGGAAAAAGAAATTGTTGAACCGGGTTGGCGAAATATCTCTGATAAAACAACTGATGCCGGAAGTTTCACGAACCCGCTACATTATTAAATTCTTTTTACTTTTTATCGCGCTCGCGTTTATCATGATCGTGCTATCAAGGCCTCAATATGGCACACAACTCAAAAAAGTTAAACGGCAAGGTGTTGAATTGATGATTGCACTGGATGTATCAAGAAGTATGCTGGCCAAAGACATAAAACCTGACCGGCTCACGAGGGCCAAGATGGCCATTTCAAAACTGGTGGATAAACTACAAAACGACAGGATTGGTTTCATTGTTTTTGCCGGGGATGCATACATGCAAATACCAATCACCATCGATTATGCAGCCATCAAGACCTTTCTTCCTTCAATCAATACAAACATTGCTCCCTCTCAGGGCACGGATGTCGCTTCTGCTATCCAATTAGCGTCCAGATCATTCAATCCTGAAAGTGAACTGGAGAAAGCCATGATCATAATTACAGACGGGGAAAACCACCAGGGAAACCCTGTTGAAGCAGCAAAAATGGCTGCTGAAAAAGGAATTAACATACATACCATTGGTGTAGGATCACCCCATGGAACACCGATCCCCGTTGAAAAAAGACATGGCAATCAAACATTCAAAAAAAATGAAGAAGGAAACGTTGTCATCAGTAAACTCGATGAAACCGTGTTGCAGGAAATCAGTGCTGCCGGCAACGGGATGTATGTCAAAGCAACCAATGCCAATTTAGGGCTTGACAAGCTCTTTAAAGAAATCAGCAAAATGGAAGCAAAAGAAATGGAAACAACAATATATTCGGATTACAAAGAACAATTTCAATATTTTGCAGCAATTGCTTTATTCTTTATATTATTGGATTTCATCATACTTGAAAGAAAAAACAGGTGGCTTAGCAAAATAGATTTATTCAAACCAACCAGAAAATTCACAACAAACAATGAATAGACCAATGCAAAAAAGGTATGTACATATCGTAATTTTTGCCCTGATGTTCATTAACCTGATGAATATATATGCCCAAAAAGAACGGAAATACATCAGGAGAGGGAATGATATTTATGAACAGGAAGAATATGGTAAAGCTGACACATTATATGACCAGGCCCTGGAAACAGACCCTAACTCATTTAACGCGATGTTTAACAAAGGCGATGCCTTATACAAACAGGAAAAATATGAAGAAGCCATTAAACAATTTTCCATGTTGACAGAAGCCACCAACAATAAAAGTGAATTAGCAAAAGTTTATCATAACCTGGGAAATGCATTTTTTAAAACCAAAAAACTGCAGGAAAGCATTAATGCCTATAAACAAGCATTGCGGAATAATCCAAAAGATATGGATACCAAGTTTAACCTGGCATATGCACAGAAAATGCTGAAACAACAACAAAAGCAGCAGCAAAAAGACCAAAAAGACCAGAAGGATCAAAAAGACCAGAAAGACCAGAAGGACCAAAACGATCAAAAACAAAAACAAAAGCAGCAGCAAAACAAAAAAGACGAGGAAAAGAAACAGCAACAGGAAAAACAAAAACAACAAGAACAACAAAAGGATCAACAAGACGAACAAAAGAAGGCACAACCCCGGCAAATGCAAAAAATATCTAAAGAAGAAGCTGAACGTATTTTGAAAGCAATGGAAAATAAAGATAAAGAATTGCAAAAACGTATTCAGAAAGAAAAAGCAAAACGTCAGCCTACCCGTACAAATAAGGACTGGTAGTACATACAGTGCACGGGGGCCTGATGGCCGGGGGTGTGAATCCTGACAGTATAAGAATGCATTTCCCGGTTAGCTTTTGTAAATGAGCAACATAGGTGCAACCGGGACAAAGAAGCCGGACTTTACAAGATGGACACCAAAAAGAAAAATGTAAATAACGAAGTATTATGAGGAAATACAAAAATATATTGATTGTAAGCATTGGAGTGCTTTTCTATTCCGCGGGATTAATGGCAGATGACATCCGGTTCAAAGCATCTGCACCTAATGTAGTCAGCCAGGGCGAGCGGTTCAGGTTAACATACACGATGAACAGCCAGCCTTCCGGGTTTAAATTGCCCGCGATGAACGACTTCAACGTGGTCGGTGGGCCTCATGCTTCCAGTAGCAATCAGGTTCAAATAATCAATGGGCAGGTATCCAGGAATAATACTGTAACATATACATACATTTTAACTGCAAAAAACACCGGAACGTTTACAATACCTCCGGCAAGTGCATCATTCAAAGGCAACACGCGTAAATCTAATCAGGTACAAATAGAAGTTGTTAAAGGATCCGGGGGGCAAGCATCCGCGGCAGGTTCAGGCACGGCTGACAATCAGGAGGAACAAGGACAAACCGTGAAAGGCAATCTTTTTATCAGGGTACTCGTTAGCGACCGGGATATTTACATGGGCG
>CAYPTK010000089.1:0-10956 GCA_964413555.1 uncultured Bacteroidales bacterium
TGTCTATAAAAAACCCTGGAAATTTTGATGCGAAGGAATTATTAGAAGCCCCCTATATTAAACGCGGTTTCGAAAACTATCCAAAACCAGGTCAATTACCCGGTTTGTCCGGGCTCCACTTTCACCATCAGAAGGACAAGTTCCTTTTCCTCTTAAATCATCCACGACTGTTTGAATTAAATCACGCTGTGAATGCAATGGTTTTTCATAGTGAAATGATTCGTTTCGCCCCGGGGCATTTAAATAAACATTGGCATGATCAAAACATGAAAAAGTTATCTTTCCCTTGCTGCCTTTTAACTCCATTACATCTTCTTCCGCGTGTTTATCAATTGTAAAACACCATTCCCCTGTACCTGATGCACCATTTTCAAATGCAAAAGCAGCTGTTACTATATCTTCTGCAGGATACATCCCGGCCTGATTAAATGCTATCCCGCGGGCATCTGTTACAGGTCCTAAAATATAATCAAGAATATCCAACTGATGTGGTGCAAGGTCGACAAAATGGCCGCCACCGGAAATTTCCGGTATAACACGCCAGGGAAGGTTATCTTTTTGATTATCACCCCTTCTTGGTGTCAAGGTCAACCGGGTGCTTACAGAGCGAATGTCCCCGATGGCATTTTCATCAACAAGTTGTTTAACTTTTAAAAAATTGGGCAACATTCTCCTGTAATATGCTACATATAATGGCAGTTTATTCTTTTTGGCAGTATCATTCATTTCAATACATTCTTCATGATACCGTGCCATTGGCTTTTCAACATAAACGGGTTTTCCGGCGTTCAAAGCCCGGGTTGTATAAAACGCGTGAGTATCCGGCGGGGTAGCCACGTACACGGCATTTACATCTTTATCATCGATTAATTGTTGAGCATCATCATACCATTTGGGCACGTGATGACGCCTGGCATAATCTCTTGCCTTTCCTGTTGTTCTTCGCATTACAGCAACCAACTCTGAACCGTTACAGAGGTGAAAAGCGGGCCCGCTTTTCACCTCTGTAACGTCTCCACAACCAATAATCCCCCATTGTACTTTTTCCATAGTTTTAAACAAAATTATGTATCAGGATTTGTGAGAGTGTGACGAAGTTATCGGACATGATTCCAATCCCTACATTTCAAATCGTTCTTTATAAGCCCACAAACCTGTTCCAGGATTAGAGATAAAATATATCTCTTCACCATTCACGATATTATATCCTTCTCTAAGTTTCTCGGGATTATATTTTTTACTCATTTCATGAATATCAGCATATTCAAAGTTAACACGTTCAATTTCTTCGCGAGTTAAATGCCCGGGGCAATATGTAATCTTGAATCTCCCTTCAGACGAACCGTGGATAAGATGTGCCGCTGCACTTAAATTTTGTTGTAAATCAGTATTTTGTTTTGTTAGTTCCAATACTTTTTCGGTCCCTACATATCCATATTTCCTGATTAGCTTGTCAATTTCGGCATCTTCACCAAATTCTTTCAAACCGGGAGCCAAAATGATCAATTCGCCCTGGTCATCAATTGCCATTCGCGTCCTGTAAATGGATTTATTTCCAAGCCATGTACTCTTGTATTCGGATGGGTCTAGAAAAACCACCATTTTCCGGGGTGGTGAATCGAGCATTTCAAAATTCACTTTCAATGAAAGTGCAGATGCTTTTTCAAAGCATTCCATATCATCGCCGATAAAAAGCCCGCGTACTTGCATCTTTCCATGCTCATCCCGTCCAACAACTGTAAGCACGTAAACAATGGGGATGTGCTTCGCGAAATGTTCTGACGCGTAATTCAATACTTTTCGCACGGGAGTGTCTGCTCTTCCCATCATCCTCTCCATGCCATATGCAGCACCGAGGAAATGGCTTTTATTAATGCCTTCCCTGCCACCTGTCCCGACAAATATATTTTTATTAAAATTGGCCATTCCCACTACCTCGTGTGGAACAACCTGCCCGATTGACAAGATAAGACTGTAATCTTCTGTAAGTCTTTTATTCACCTGTGCAGGCCATGAATAGTTCACTTTTCCTTCAGAAACACGTGACACGTATTCAGCAGGTACCTCACCAAGCGTTATAATGTCTTCCCTCCAATTATGAACCTTGAATAGTTCACGGGGAATATCACCGAACATTTCAATCAGTTGGCCTTCTGGCATGGCCGTGTGAGTCCCTAAAGCAGGAAGGATACTTGTTAATCTGTCCTGGTAGAATTCCCATGCATACCGGGTCAATTCACCGGCGTGTGAATGAAACCGGGTAAAATCAGGTGGTATGGCCATTACTTTATCAGCACCTTTAACCTGTTGCAGGGCTTCAAATAATCCTTTCCTGAGCTCTTCAGAACTGATGATATCTGTTTTCGAACCACGTTGATAATATATCATTATATTTATTTTTTATTTAATAAACGAAATACCCGGGCAGATTCATATCTATACCCCGCTATATGCATTAAATCCACCATCCACGGGGATTATAACACCTGTTACAAAAGCCGAGATATCTGATAAGAGATATAAAACAGTGCCCTGTAAGTCTTCCGGTTCACCAAATTTATCCATTGGAGTACTGTTAATAATCTTTTGCCCGCGTTCGGTCAATTCTTTTGTATGTTCATCAACCAATAAAAACCGGTTTTGATTTGTAAGAAAAAAACCGGGTGCGATGGCATTTACACGAATCCCTGTTTTTGCCAGGTGCACAGAAAGCCATTGGGTGAAGTTATTGATAGACGCTTTAGCTGCTGAATAAGCGGGTATTTTAGTTAATGGCCTGTAAGAATTCATTGAAGAAATGTTAAGCACCACGCCTTTGCCGTTTGTTGCCATGTCTTTTGTAAAAACCATTGTAGGCAAAAGAGTCCCCATGAAATTAAGGTCAAACACGTTTTGAAATCCTTCCATTTCCAGTCCGTAAAAACTGTTTTCAATGTCGTTTATATTTTTTTTTGTTAATTCCTCTATCTTCGTGGTGGCTTTGGGTGAATTGCCTCCTGCCCCATTTATCAATAAATCAACCTGGCCAAATTCTTTCATTATATAATCATGTGCCTCCTGCAATGATGCTTTATCCAATACATTTGCTTTCACTCCAATGGAAGGAATATTATATTGATCAGTGATCTCGTTCGCGATCTGTTCAGCGTTTTCGTAATGTAAATCAAGAATAACAGTTTTCACACCAGCTGCAGCAAGCCCTTTGGCAATAGAGGACCCTATAACTCCTCCTCCCCCGGTAATAACACATACTTTGTTTTCTAAATCCTGAAATGTAAATTTGGTCATAATTAAAAAATTTTAATGTTTAAATTATTTCGCTCTAATTCAAGGTAATATATTGTTATTTACAATAAAATTAAAAATTAAGTACCCAAATTTAATGATTTTGTACATCGGAAAAAAAAGAAATGTGTAAATTCGTGAAATTTTAATTTAACAATAAATTAACCACTAAAACATAGTACAATGAAATTACCCAAATACTCGTTTGGTATTGGAGACAGATTCGGACAGCAAGGCATGGCACAGCTGAAAGCGCTTATTAAAGCGAATAATGACGGATATGAGTTTATACCTGTATGGAACAAATCAAACAGGGAGCACGAGATCATCCACTCCAAACAAATAGACACCAAATATGAAGCTGAAGAAGCTGTAAACCAACTCGGTTGGGACAAACCGTATTTTATTGATGCAGACCATATCAACATAAATAATGTAGAAAAATACATTGAAACATCTAATTTTTTCACCATTGATGTAGCCGAGAAAATCGGTGAAGAAGCAACCAAACAGGAAATCAACGCGTTTTATGAAAAAAATAAACACCTTGTAGGAAAAATAAAAATACCACATATTGAAACCCAATTTGGTATTTCATCAGACCGTATCAGGGAAATAGGTAAAAAATTTATCCATGCAATAAAAGAAGCAGGAGAAATATACCGGCTTATTGAAAGCAGAAAAGGAAAAGATAATTTTGTCACAGAAATTTCGATGGATGAAGTTGATGAACCCCAACGTCCGGTTGAAATGTTATTTATTTTAAAAGCGCTTGCAGATGAAAATATTCCCGTGCAAACCATTGCGCCCAAATTCACGGGCCGATTTAACAAGGGCATTGATTATTCCGGTGATATTGATCAATTCACCAAAGAATTTGAAGAAGACCTCCTGGTCACCGAGTATGCAGTAAAAGAATTTGGATTGCCGGAAAATTTAAAATTAAGCATTCACTCGGGAAGTGACAAATTCAGCCTTTACCCTATTATTGGAAAACTTCTAAAAAAATACGATAAAGGAATACATGTCAAAACTGCCGGAACCACCTGGTTGGAAGAAGTGATTGGTTTATCACTCGCTGGTGGAAAAGCGTTTGAACTCATTAAAAAAATTTATGGACATGCCTTGCGTCGTATTGATGAGTTGAGTGAACCATATGCAAATGTAATCGAAATAAATATAGATGAATTGCCTTCTGCAGAAGAAGTAAATAATTGGACCGGACAAAAAATGGCTGATTCAATCCGCCATATCCCGGGCCATAAAGATTTTAACCCGAATATGCGACAATTGCTTCATATAGGGTATAAGATTGCAGCTGAATATAGTGATGACTACATAGCCGCTCTGCGAGAAAACAAAGACATCGTGAACGAGCAGGTTACAGAAAACATTTATGAACGTCATATTAAACGATTTTTTTAATATTGTTTAGTTTGTTCTCCTGCTATGCTCAGGCTATTCGCTTAACATGAAATCTCTTCTTCTATAACCTTTTTAATCCGGTCGATTTGCTTTTGCTTATTTACTTCTCTAAGGCTTTTGGCCGTATCAGTATAATATTGATGCTTAGAAATAAATGATAGTTGCATCTTATCCCATTCAATCAATGAAGAGATTTTATTTTGTTCTTTCAGTTCCATATACAATGTATTTGACACTGATATAAAATCACTCCTGCCCAGGTAATCAAGGTCCGCGTCACATATAATGGCTTCATTTATATTTTTAGGATCCGGGGGGAGTTTGGTCGCCATAATTAAATCACTAATCTTATTAATTTGTTCCGGGGTATAATTGTATTTTGGAAGATATTTTTTCGCCAGTTCCACACCATAATATTCATGATCATCATAACTAATAATATGTCCTGAATCATGGAATAATGCAGCTGTTTTGAGCAATAAAATATCTTCTTCACTAACCCCTTCACCCCATCCAATGAGCTCTACCTGTGTAACCACGTCCACGGTATGTTTTACTCCATGATAATACAAGTAATCAGGCAGTTCAGTCTCCAGCTTCCCAAGCATAAACTCTTGTATATCTGTAAATTGAATAAGAAGAAAACGCGTGTTGAAAAAATTATTTGGCAATATGTTCGAATTATTTTTCCTGAATTCGGATTTCAGGCCTTTTACTTCGTACAATTCTAAATCACCTTTATATTTTACAGGTATTTTGCCATAAATATCGCATTCAAAAAACTCTTTGACCAATTCATATGTCATGACAGAAATAATCACTTTCCCCGGAACACTTGAAGATTCCACCCGGGTTGCAATATTTACGGTATCTCCTTTTATATCATATGATTTTTTCCGTTTCCCTGAAACATCGGCTGTTACAGGTCCAGTATGCATGCCAAATGCAACTTCCCAAATCTTATCTATTTTATTTTTTTCAGCATTCTTTAACACTTCAGACATCTCCAGGGCAGCCATGACCACTTCTACAGGATTTGTAATATTTTTCTGGGGAATGCCCCCGGCAGCCATGTATGAATCACCAATCGTTTTAATTTTATGAATATTGTATTTTTTAGTAATGGCATTAAAATGGATAAAAATCCTGTCCAATTCATCCATTATCGCCTCAGAATCTTTATTCTGTGTTACTTTTGAAAAACCGTTTATCCTGATAAACAATACCGTTGCCATCTCAAACCTAAAATGGTTTTTACTCTTCTTGTCATCTTTATTCTTTTGCTGTAAACCATGTTGTTCAATCAGCTTCTCGTGTTGTTCATTTTTTTGCAACAACTCATCATATTTTTTAGACAGCTCTTTTACCTGGTTTTCAAGTTCCTGATTTTGTTTAACAAGTTTAGCAATACGTTTTAATAATTTTTCGTTTTCTTTGTTTGGCATTTCTTAATTATATAAAAAATTATTTTTTCACCCAAAAACAAACATATTGATGAATACATACAATACCATGAGATGAACACATGTTTTGTCATATTCATCATCAACAATTTACATTTGTATTATACTATTACGAAATAAAAAATTTTGAGTTATCAATATTAATAAAAAAAAACATGAATATTGATTTAAATCACTTTTTATGCATATTTTTTATATTAAAAATTGATAATCAGTCAACTTTAAATTATGGATTTTAAAATAACTTCTGCATATCTTCCTACAGGAGATCAACCCGGGGCAATACAAGCTATTTCTGATGGAATACGTCATGGGGAAGCGTTTCAAATGCTTTTAGGTGTAACGGGTTCCGGGAAGACGTTTACCATAGCGAATGTTATTCAGAACATTCAGCGCCCGGTACTAGT
The DNA here is from genome assembly GCA_964413555.1 of uncultured Bacteroidales bacterium. Taxonomy (GTDB): domain Bacteria; phylum Bacteroidota; class Bacteroidia; order Bacteroidales; family JBBRXJ01; genus CAYMKE01. The sequence continues at coordinate 6,581 of CAYPTK010000089.1, forward strand.
TCTGAGTCATAATAAAACATTAGCTGCCCAGCTTTTTAGTGAGTTCAATCAATTTTTCCCTGAAAATGCCGTTGAATATTTTGTTTCCTATTATGATTATTATCAGCCGGAAGCTTATCTTCCGGTTACAGATACATATATAGAAAAAGACCTCTCCATCAATGATGAAATTGAAAAGCTCCGGTTGAGTACAACATCCTCTCTATTGTCGGGAAGAAAGGATGTGATTGTTGTTTCATCAGTTTCCTGTTTATTTGGACTGGGAAATCCTGATGACTTTTACAAGAACAGCCTAAAAGTTGAAAAAGGGGATGTTATGGACCGCGATGCTTTTTTACTGGACCTGGTTGCAGCCATGTATTCAAGAAATGACATGGAGTTTAGCAGGGGTGCTTTTCGTGTAAAGGGCGATACAATTGACGTACACCTTGCTTACACGGATATGGCTTACAGGATTACATTCTGGGATGAAGAAATTGAAACAATCCAGTCCTTTGACCCTGAAACCGGGGAAGTGATTGAATCATTGGACCATGTACTGATATACCCTGCCAATATTTTCGTTGCCAGTAAAGACAGGATTTCTTTAGCGACAGAACAAATTAATCTTGATCTGGAATCACAGAAGGCACATTTTATTGATATTGGAAAAGTAGAAGAAGCCAAACTACTTGAAGAAAGGGTATTGCATGACCTAGAGATGATCCGTGAACTCGGGTATTGCCCGGGTATTGAAAATTATTCAAGATATTTTGACGGCAGGAAACCAGGGGACCGGCCTTTTTGTCTGCTCGATTATTTTCCAGACGATTATTTAATGGTTATTGACGAGAGTCATGTCACCATTCCACAGATCAGGGCTATGTATGGCGGCGATTATTCCCGGAAAAAAAACCTCGTGGAATATGGGTTCAGGCTACCTGCAGCATTAGATAACCGCCCGCTAATGTTTGATGAATTTGATCAATTGGTAAACCAGACCATTTTCGTGAGTGCTACACCCGGACAGTATGAACTGGAAAAAACACATGGTGAAATCATCGAGCAGGTCATACGGCCAACCGGGTTACTGGATCCGGTTATTGAAGTCAGGCCAACATTGAACCAAATTGACGAGCTTTTGGGAGAAATCAATAAACGGGTGAATAACAAAGAGCGTATTCTTGTAACCACGCTAACAAAACGCATGGCCGAAGAACTCACCAACTATTTATCCGGTTTCGATATAAAGTGCCGGTATATTCATTCAGACATAGATACACTGGAACGGGTTGAGATCATTGATAATTTACGAAACGGGGCGTTTGATGTGCTCGTGGGTGTTAACCTGTTAAGAGAAGGCCTCGATCTTCCTGAAGTATCATTGGTTGCTATTTTGGATGCAGATAAAGAAGGTTTTTTACGCTCGGAGACATCTCTTACTCAAATTGCAGGCAGGGCAGCAAGGCATCTAAACGGGAAAGTCATTATGTATGCTGATGAAATCACCAGGTCAATGCAAAAAACAATTGATGAAACACAACGGCGAAGGGAAAAACAGCTTGCTTATAATGAAGAACACGACATTACACCCCGGCAGATTGAAAAAGCCACCGGAAATATTATACAACAAAGGTTACAGGATTATCCCGGGCAAAAGTCCGGCAGAAAAGTATATGGCGGACCCGGTGAAATATCTATTGCTGCTGATCCGGTAGTACAATATATGAGCAAAGAAAAATTATTCGCCGCGCTTCACAAGACAAAGAAAGACATGGAAAAAGCAGCTAAAAATCTGGATTTCATAAAAGCTGCCGCTTTAAGGGATGATATGTTTGCCCTTGAAAAAATGTTAAAAGAAAAAAATGATTAAAAACACGTTCTCTTCATAAGGAATGATCGTTGTAACTGTCCATTGTTTCTTTTTTACTGAAACGGGGATGAAGAGCTCCGCCTAACCTGTATACTATCTATCCTGGCATTGCCACGCGTATTGATCAGGAATGAGACGATTTCTGCAATCTCATCAGCATTCATGAGGCCTGACGTATCCAAATCAGGCCGCATTTCCTTAATCAGATCTGTTTTAACTCCCCCGGGTTCTATAAGGTGCACACGAATGCCATAGTCAATGACTTCTTTTGACAAAACTTTCGTAAAACCGTTCAATGCATGTTTGGATGCAGTATATGCCGCCTGGTTTTCATATCCTTTGTGTCCCACCACCGATGAAATATTAATAATCGCGGCTTCATTTTCTTTCTTTAGATAAGGGATCGCGTGTTTGCATATAAAGAAGGGAGCTTTTGCATTGATGGCCATCGTGTCTTCCCATGTAGAGCCGGTAGTTTTTTCAATGGGTTGGGATGAAGCATAACCCGCGTTATTAATGATATAATTGATTTTTCCAAATGCATTGATTGTCTGATCAACAATGGATTTATATGTATGATCATCCTTTAGATCGGCCTGGATGACAAGTGCTTTTACACCCATTCCTTCAACTTCTCGTGCTGTATTTTCAAGTTTTTCCCTGTCTCTGCCGCAAACAGCGATATGAATTTCCTCTTTAGCTAAACGTGATGCAATGGCTTTGCCAATTCCCCGGCTGGCTCCCGTTATCAATGCAATATATTGTTCCTTCATTTTAATCGAATCTATTTAATTTTTCGAAGCTATAATTTTAGAACACGTCCACTGAATTTTGCCTTCGCTTTTTTTAAATAAAATAATTCCCGCGTGGAGCAAAAAACGAGTCACGATCCGGTTCATTATATTGCCTCCGCGTGCTCCAGGAGGTATTTTTCCGCTTCAACAGACCATAACCCGTTATGGTGTTCCACGATTTCATTTAATTTATTGAACAACGGGTTGTCTTTGCCTTTTACTTTAAAATCGGTGATGGCAGTAAGTTCCAGTTTAATATTGGTATAGATCAATTTTTTGCCCCCGGGTATCTTGGGCAGGTTCATGGTGGTATCAATGACACAATCCATTCCACCGATATGAGTGATCATGGCAGCAGGGTTTATTTTACCGCGTGCCATCATGTCGAGCGCTTCTTTCATGTCATCGGTATTGCCTCCCGATGTCCCCACGATGTGCGTGGATGCATAATGGACGTTGTAAAAGTTGAACTCGGCTTTGAATCGCGCGTCTGACGGGCCTGCAAAGAAGTTTAAGCAACCATCTCTTCCAAGGATGGCATCGCCCTGTTCAATCACCTGACGAACCGGTGCAAACACGAATACATCGTCATATCCTTTACCAGCATTCAAAGACAAAAGGTGTTCAACAGGATTGCTTTGTTCTTTGGTATTTACATATATCAATTCAATACCATATTTGGCAGCTTCTTCCTTCGTGTAAAGGCTTTCAGCACGAGCCAGGCGGTTATTGTCAATATCTGTTACTACAATCCTGGAAGGTTTTAGATCCCTGTGGATGGCATAATCTATAGCGCCTAATCCCATGGGGCCAACCCCGGCCAGTATGGCTATATTACCACCTTCCTTTATATCCATGTGATGAATATAAGATCCGGCACGTGTATGATAATTTGCATGATAAGCTCCTATGATACATGACATGGGTTCAGACAAAGAGGCCATAAAATATCCTTCCCCGTCGTAATTCAGTAAACAATCCATTTCCATCACTTCATTCGGGATGATAACATACGTGGCATCACCGCCGATGTATTGAAAAGAATAACCGGGCGCATCCAACGTGCCTTTATAATTTAAAGCCGGTTGAATAGAAAATTTTTGTCCTTTATTGAATTGTTGTTGCCATTTTGTTCCGACTTCAATGATCTCACCACAAAACTCATGTCCAATGATGGTAGGATGTTCTGCCACGTCGTCCGGTACTCTTTTATGCCCGGCTCCCTGCGAGGCAGCCTTGTATGAAGACATGCAAAGGCTGTCAGAGACAACACGTGCAAGTATTTCGTCTTCTTTAATATCCGGCAAATCGAATTCTTCAAGTCGTAAATCATTTTTCCCGTATAATCTTACTGCTTTGGTTTTCATGGAGTAATATTTTCTAAATTGAATAATATGATTATCTCTTGTATCTATTTTTAAAAGGCAAAATTAGCGATTTCGCAGCATTTAACGATATGAATTTTCAAATATTTGATTTTTTCATTGCAACAAGAGCACGAAAATATTGAGGATTGGTTTCAACATGTTCGTAAACATCGTTACATTTACTCCAATTAGCCTTTGTCTTGACAATTCTGTTTTATCAAACCCTGAAATGTTCACTACCCCCGACAGAGTCATTCTTCCTTACGGGGCAGGCTTCGTTTCGCTTGGAAAAATAAGGAGTTTACTCACGTAAATGGATTGTTTTTCCATCGAGCATAACGAAGAAGTCGGACTTTATAGACG
>CAYPTK010000090.1:0-10724 GCA_964413555.1 uncultured Bacteroidales bacterium
TTTCTTACCGGGATAAATCCCACGTTAAGCAGGTAAGCGAGTACAGAACCAAAAACGAACCCCCGGGCTTCAACACCCACTACTTTATCTATTTTCTGGCCTTTATAATGCTCATAAAAGGTATCACATGCTTTTTTAAATGCCTTAGGATCCTTCATCAATGTTGTCACATCCCTGAATATGATATTTTCTACCGGAAAATCAGGTATTGAACGAATTTGGTCTTTTAAATACTGAATGTCTTGCATAATTGTTTTTTTTTAATCTTTATTGAAAGAGAATTGTATATTACATATTTGGTTGTGTAGATGCCAGATGATGGAAATAATGAAAATAAATCATTCCCTGTTGTTCAGCAGTAATGTTAAATTGTTGTTTGTTTTCTTTGCCCTGGACAGATTTGGCTTCCAACTGAATATTGTTTTCTCCTTTTTTTAATGGGATTCTCTGGTAATAAATCGCGTAAGGAAGAGTTTGCCAGTTCCTGGTATCGGCTTTTTCAGTAATCGCGTTGGCAATGCTCACTACAGTTCCAAGGTTTTCATTTTGCTTATTAACAACCGATTGAATGGCTTTCTTTGTCGCGACCCTTAATAATGAATTTGCAAAAACTCTTAGCATCCTGTCATTTAAAGTTTTAAATGCAATTTCATTAATATCCTGTATTTTTTGCAATGCATATTGCTTTTGATTACTGGTAATTCGTGCTGAAGTATAACGTGGCTGTCTTGCAACATATTTTGGGAATGCCACCCTGAAAACTTCAAGGTTTTTAAATCCTTCTTTCACATCATCACTTCTGTCTCCCACGTAATACCGGTAAGAGAGTCCATGTTGTTTATTCACGTAAGTCACGTATCCATTATTATATGCCCCTTTGGTAAAGGTAATTTCCCATTGGGATTTTACAGGCCCGAAACCTGTCAGCCAAAAAAAAATCAGTTCAGGATTTTTTTCTTTCTCGTGTTCATATTTCATTTTAAATTTTTTCTCATAATAATCCACTTCATCATAAAATCCTGTTAAATAAGCGGTGCGTAGCAAATCTTTTTTTAATTGCCCGGGGGCTTCAAGCCCAAAGTACTGTTTATAATCATCTTCATATACCTGGTATGCATTCCGGTATGCAATGAAAGCATTATTATAATCAAAATTTGCTTCATATATCATACCCATGAGATTATGGGCAAAGGCATCACGTTGGTAACGGTTTTTATGGTCTTTGTATTTATCATTTAATTCATGCAATTTTATATTAATTCTTCTGCATTCTACAAGTGCATCTTCCCATTTCTTTAATTCAATATAATTTAATGCAGTAAAATAATGCAACATTACTATTTCAAAATCTTCCGGCTTGTAATCTTTTACTGAAGGGTTCAGAAGCAATGCCAATGCTTCTTTTTTAACATCTTTTTGCTGATCTTCCATGAGTTGTTCTGCTTTTTGTAAATGAAGATTGCTTTTATCATGCTCTTTCATCATAAAATAAACATATCCTTTATTTAGATGAAACAGAATCTCGTTCCGCCCTTTTTTATCTTTACTTTCTTCTTCAAGCCAGTTATTGGCTTTATTAAATTCACCTTTTGTTATGTATTTCTGGAATTTAACATTTCGTTGATAATATGTAGCACAACCAATAATCGTTATTAACAATACCAGGATGCCAATCTTCCATACTTCGCGAAACATCTCGTTCATCTGTTTATATTTATTTTTTCAGGCCAGGTATCTTGCCCCGCTAACGGCAGGGGGAAGTCGCCATGAGGCTGATTCATAGACTGATTGCCGTATATGCAGACTGTATATAATCATCTCGTGTAAATGACAATATTGTTGTCATGACCCGGTTCTTACTTTTGTTAATATCTTTTCTCCAAAAGAAGCTTTATTCATGATGTTCTTTTTGGAGGAAAGAAGTGTTTGAAGGAATCCTTTATTAATGGAATTTAATCTTCAATGTATTTTTTAATTTTCTTGTCGCCGATCCAAACGATTTCATTGGTTTCGAGGTCTGTTAATTCAAGATTTATCTGGTACATAACTACTTTTTCTTTTTTGTAGCTGTCGACAATTGAATTTACAGAACCTTGCATAATATAGTCAGCGCCAAGTTCTTTACCCCATTCTTTAGCAGTTTCTATCGAGGCATATTTTTGTTGATCCATTCGTTCGTTTCTCAATTCATCTCTTTTATCGCCTGCCTGTACTAACCTGACTCTTCCACTTTTGATGAATTCCCGTTCAATATCTTTAATGAATGTTTCCGTGCCAATATGCTCATGACTTTTATTCCTGATCAATCCTACTATAACAACAGGCCGTTCTCCATTATTTTCACGTTTAAAATTTTCGAGCCATGGTTCATTCAACACTTGGTTGATCATTGTTTCTGCTGTTTTTCTTGAATCGGTATCATTCCACCTTCCACTCAGGTCAATTTGTTGCTCGGGAGATACACGTTTTACTTCACGGGAAGAATAACACCCGTTTAAAGAAAACAGGATACTGCATAAAACAAAGAAAATACTTGCTTTTTTCATGATTTTAGATGTTTAGATGATTATATAGAATATCCCAATTGACAAATATATTGTTTAAGTTGATTATAATTTTCATCACACATGGGAACAAGTGGTAAACGAAGATTATAGTCTAAATGTTTCATTATACTAAGAGAAGCTTTCACTCCTGCCGGATTCCCTTCAATAAAATGGTATTTCATGATATCTGTCAATGAATAATTTATCTTGCTTGCTGCCTTAAAATCCTGGTTCAATGCATGCTGCACCATTTCTGAAAATTCTTTTGGAAATGCATTGGCAGTAACAGATATTACACCATGTCCGCCAATTGCAATGATAGGCAATGTATAAGCGTCATCTCCCGATATGACCAGAAAATCATCAGGGGTATGTTTGCATATTTCCGTTATTTGTTCGATATCACATGATGCTTCTTTAATGCCAATGATATTGGATATTTTAGCTAATTCAATGGCTGTAGACGAACAAATATTTTTACCTGTCCTCCCGGGTACGTTATAAAGAATGACAGGTACAGGTGAAGCGCTCGCGATGGTTTTATAATGTTCATATATGCCTTTTTGTGAAGGCTTATTATAATATGGCGACACGGATAAAATGGCTTCAATACCATCAAAATCCTGTTTCCTGATCTGTTCTGTTATGTCAAATGTATTATTGCCGCCAATACCCACGACAACAGGTACTCTCGAGTTTACAGTCTCCAACACGTGATTAATAACTGCTTGTTTTTCCTCTTTTGTTAGAGTAACTGATTCTCCTGTTGTCCCTAAAACAACAATGTAATTGATATGATTGGAAATCTGATATTCAATTAAATTCCCTAATGCATGAAAATCAACACTCCTGTCTTGCCGAAATGGTGTTACAATTGCTACTCCTGTTCCAATTAAGTTCTTTGAATTCATGTGTTTTTTGTTTAATAAAATGTAATATGAAATTCACCTGAACTTTATTAATCATTTGCTCGAATTAAATTATTGATTAAAAAAGTTCAGGTGTTTATAATTTTTTTTGCCCGGCCTGAACCCGCCATGAGTTTTATCGCGTTGACCCGCCGCGATCAATCATGATCATCCTGGCATGTGTCAACAAATATGTCATGGTCCTGTTCATCTGGTGTTATTTAATTTTTAATTATTGTCAGGTAATTTTTAGTTTGTTCAATCATATAATCCAGGGTATTGTTCGTGTCAATATTTAACATCATATCATGGCCATTCAGATGATGGAAATATTTTCCGACTTTGAATTTTGCTTTTGATAAAGAAGATACATATTTCAAAGGAAAAACCCCTTCTATATTCAGGTCAATTAAAACATCAAATTCTTCGTTTATAAATGAACCAATTGCATTATTTTTGGGTTGCTCAAATATATTCAAATCTTTTCGGCAAAAATAAAGCATTCCTTTGTTATTGAAAAATTGATAAGGAATATTTTTTTTATTAATATATGCCAACGCCTTGATATTTGAATTTTCTTTTTCAAGGAATAATAAGAAATCCAATACTTTATCTAAATCTTGTTGGTTGTTTTTATTAACATAAAACAATATGCCTATATTTTTAGCAGATTTAAAGTTCTGGATTTCTCGATTACGTTTAAGTTTTTTTTTGCGCCTGTTAAGAAGAAAACATCCAATTTTTTGACGTAAATTTTTAAAAAAAGTCATGGCCGTGTTATTATTTTATAAACCAATCTTTAAAATATTAAAATTCAGTCTAAAAATAATAAGATTTATAATTATGTATACATTTCAGGAAGAAATTTTTTTAAAAAATTCATCTTCCGAGATAACAGGAATATTTAATTCTTTTGCTTTATTTAGTTTTTTCGGGCCCGCGTTGTCGCCTGCCAGTATGAAGTCGGTTTTGTTGGATACTGAACTTGTATTATTTCCTCCATATTGTTCTATCATATCGCTTAGCTCGTTCCTTGAATGGTTTTGAAAAGTCCCTGAAATCACGATGGTTAATCCCTTCAGTGGTTGTTCTTTTTCCGCGGGCAGCTCTTGTTCTTCGATATACATTTTCACACCGGAATTCTTCATTTTTTCAATAATTTGGTTATTCGAGTCTTTATTAAAATACTGAATGATGCTCTTTGCAATTTGTTCTCCCACGTCATTCATTGCAATTAACTCATCATAACTTGCATCCCGGAGGTTATCTATAGATTTAAAACGCGTGGCCAGTTTTTTTGCCAATGATTCGCCAACATATTTAATGCCCAGTGCATAAAGCACTTTAGGAAACGGGACATGTTTAGATTCTTTAATGCTGTTAATTAAATTTCGTGCAGATTTTTCAGCAAACCTGTCGAGTTCAAGCAATTGTTCTTTTTTCAGGCTATAAAGATCAGCAGGTGTTTTGATGAATCCTTTATTATACAATGCTTCGATCGTTGCTTCTGCGGCTCCAATATTCATGGCTTTCCGGCTGACAAAATGTTCTATTTTTCCTTTAATCTGGGGTGGGCACCCGTTTTCATTGGGGCAATAATGAGCAGCCTCTCCCCGGGGCCTTATTAATTTTTCATTACATGCAGGGCAATATTCAACGAATTGTATCTGCTTGTTGTCATTGGCGCGTTTGTCTTTATTGACCCCGACAATTTTAGGGATTATCTCACCTCCTTTTTCAACATGTACCATGTCTCCAATTCGAGCATCCAAAAGCTCTATTTGATCCTGATTGTGCAATGAGGCTCTTTTTACCGTGGTTCCGGATAAAAACACGGGTTCCAGGTTGGCAACGGGAGTTACAGCTCCTGTCCTGCCCACCTGAAAATCCACTGACTTTAATTTCGTTTCTACCTGCTCGGCTTTGAATTTATATGCAATAGCCCAACGTGGCGATTTTGCAGTCAAACCTAAACGCTCGCGTTGGCCAAAATCATTAATTTTAACCACCACTCCATCTATATCATAATTAAGTTTACCCCGCGAATCTCCTGCTTCTTCAATAAATTCAAATACCTGTTCAAAATCTTCATATTTACGAATTACATCCGGAATCTTAAACCCCCATTCTTTGGCTTTCATCACGTTCTCATAATGAGAGTCATACGGCAGGTTTTCTCCAAGCACCTGGTATAAAAAACAGTCCAATGGCCTTTTGGCAACCAACGATGAATTCTGAAGTTTTAATGAACCGGACGTGGCATTCCGTGGGTTGGCAAATACTTCTCCCCCGTTTTTTTCGCGTTCTTTATTAAATTTTTCAAACCCGTCGCGTGGCATAAATACTTCTCCCCTTATTTCAAATTCTCCCGGGTAATCGTTATTTTGTAAAGTAAGAGGAATGGTTTTAATTGTTTTAATGTTATTTGTCACAACATCTCCTACATTACCATCCCCACGTGTAATAGCCCGTTCAAGTTGTCCATTTTTATATGTTAAGCTGATGGCGACCCCGTCATATTTAAATTCACACACGTACTCAATTTTCTCTTTTATGATTTTAGTGACACGCGTGTTAAACGCGTTTAATTCCTCTTTAGAGTATGTATTTCCTAATGAAAGCATCGGATATTTATGCTCTGCCTGCTCAAATTCCTTGTTTATATCTTCACCGACCCGTCGTGTTGGAGAATTAGGGTCTTGAAATTCGGGGTATTCGCGTTCCATATCCTGGAGTTGATTCATTAATGAATCAAACTGGAAATCGCTAATTCCCGGGTTATGTTCAATATAATATTTATAGTTATGGAGATTTATTTCTGACCGTAACTTTTCAATTTTTTCTTTTGCTTCATTTTTATTCATAGACATTGTATCTGAAATGTTCGGAAGGAATTTTAATTGTATAAGGTTGTTGATCAACAGTAAGCCTGTCTGATCTAAGCCACGGGTTAAATATTTTTAAAATTTTATAATTAATTTTATGATGCCTGGCAAATTTCACTAAATCATCTATTGATTGATTCACCTTCACTTCCTTAGCTTCCAGGGGAGGATACAAATCAACATCCCTAAAATGAAATCCATAATTTTCAGGGTTTTGCATAATCATTTTGGCGGCAAGTATACGATACACGTACCTTGCTGTCTCGCTATTTAACTTAAGGTCATAATAACTATCAACATCCTGTTCTTTCAATCTTGTTGATATCTTTGTCCTGCCCGCGTTGAATGAAGCAGCCACCAGCGTCCAATTGTCAAATAACTCATATGCAGATTTTAAATATTCGCACGCGGCTTTTGTAGATTTTTCAAGATGATATCGCTCATCTACTTCCCTGTTTATTGTAAGTCCGTAATCTTTAGCTGTCCCTCTCATGAATTGCCAAATCCCGGTGGCTCCTGATGGAGATACCACGTTCCGTAAATCACTCTCGACCATAGCCAGGTACTTAAAATCATCCGGGATATCATGTTTTTCCAAAATTTCCTCGATAACTGGAAAGTATCTGCTCATTCGTTTTAAATATAATAGTGTATGTGACTGCCAATATGTATTGACTAATAATTCCCTGTCAAGGCTTTCGCGGACGTCAAAATTATGCAGGGGTACTTCTTCTCCTGCAAATGTCAAATGGTCAGGAATTTCCAGTGCATAAATCCTGTATCCCCGGGTCCTTAACTCGAGATATTCAAGTTCACCTGTTTGTTGTTGTTCATTTTTTGGCACATTATTACTATCAAAAAAACAAAACGAAAATACAATGAGCAAAAGAATAATATTGACGGTAGTATAAATGACCATTTTACTGGGCTTGATTTTTTTCATCATGCAGATTTTCAATTAATAGATAAATTAGAAGCGAATGTCTTCATGTTATGGACAGACACTTCTGTTGTATAAATATAAAATGATTAATGCAAAAATGCAAAAAAGACTCGTTAATTGCTAACAAAATTTATTTCTATTTATGTTTATTCGGCCTGGGCTGCTCGTTTTGTTATACTTTTTCAAGAACTAAACTTAAAAATCACTATATCAGCATCTTAAATTTATTTTATTATATTTCGCTATATATATTAAAGAGAAAAATATCGAGGGGAAACCATGTTGTTTAAATTTTTTAACGTTTAAACGAAAAATTAATACACGTTTTGCAAATAACCTATAATTTTTATATAAAAGTTACATTTTTCATTATTTTTTCACAAAAAAGTAAATATATTAACAAAATATAATAAAATAATAATAAAATTTTATCTTTGCTTCGTTAAAATTTACAATTAATAAAATAAAAAACGATGTCAAAAGATTTGTATATTCCTTCAGGTTATCAACCTATTCTTGATCTCAAACAAACAGAACAGGCAATTACACAAATCAAAGATTTTTTCCTGTTAACATTTTCGAGTGAATTAAGGCTTAGAAGGGTTACAGCTCCTCTTTTTGTTCTCAAGGGAACAGGAATTAATGATGACCTGAATGGTGTAGAACGAAAAGTTTCGTTCCCTATAAAAGGTATGAATGAACAAGTTGGTGAAGTGGTGAATTCACTGGCAAAATGGAAGAGACTGGCATTAGCAGATTATGGTATTGAGCCGGGATATGGCATTTTAACTGATATGAATGCTATTCGTCCGGATGAGGATTTGGATAATATTCATTCATTGTATGTTGACCAATGGGATTGGGAAATGGTGATATCGCGAAAGGAACGAAATCTTGAATTTTTGAAAACTATTGTATGCAAAATTTTTGAAGTACTCAAGCGCGTTGAATTTCTGCTGTATGAGAATTTTCCCGGGATTACTCCAATGCTGCCGGATAAAATAACATTCTTACATACTGAAGAACTTGAAGAAAAATACCCTGATTTAACACCGAAAGAGCGTGAAGATAAAGTAGCTGAAAAATATGGTGCTGTATTCGTGATAGGAATTGGTGCAAATCTCTCGAACGGGAAGCCTCACGATGGACGGGCACCTGATTATGATGACTGGATTACACCGACAATAAAACATTATAAAGGCCTGAATGGAGATATTATTTTTTGGAATCCTATTCTTCAACGAGCATTTGAATTGTCGTCCATGGGCATACGGGTAGATAAAAACTCATTATTACAGCAACTTAAAATGACAGGAAACGAGGAACGCGAAAAACTCCTGTTTCATCAGCGGCTGTTAAATGATGAATTGCCTCTTTCAATCGGGGGGGGGTTGGGACAATCACGAATATGCATGTATTTTTTAAGAAATGCTCATATCGGTGAAGTGCAATCAAGCATCTGGCCTGAAGATATGAAGGCTGAATGTCGGAGTCATAATATTCATCTCGTTTAATTAGAGTTCGTCTATAATGTCCGTATGATTGCCCTGGTGAGGACAAATTTAATCATCGGTTTTCTTCAGGGCGTAGCACCGTGTTCATGCTGAAAGCCCGTTGTGCTTTAAGGTGATAAACGGACAAAATAGCCTTATTAATAGTATACCCCCATCTTAAAAATTTGATATTTAAATAAGTATTTTAAAATAATTAAATTGAAATATCGTTATTTTTGATTCATGGTATACAAAATAATTAAATCTTAATAAAAAAAAACCGAATGAGAACCGGTTTAATATTATTTTTGTATATTCGTATTATACATAAATTATAACATCATAAAGGCTTTAAGTTGATACTTAACTATTTTTCATCTTTTTATGGAAAAAATTAAACTAAATGTATTGGGAATTTCATATAGTCAAACACAAGCCGGGGCTTATGCATTGGTTTTAAATGAGGAAAAAGGCGAGCGAAGGATACCGATCATCATTGGAGGCTTTGAAGCACAATCTATTGCTATACAACTGGAAGGGTTAAACTCTCCACGTCCACTTACACACGATTTATTTTTCAGTTTTGCAAATGCTTTTAGTATCAATTTACAAGAAGTTATTATTTATAAACTGGAAGAAGGTGTTTTTCATTCAAAGCTAATTTGCAATAATGGCAAAAAAAATATAACCATTGATTCACGAACCTCTGATGCTGTTGCTTTGGCATTGCGGTTCAACGCGTCCATATATACTACCGAAGAAATTTTACAAAAAGCGGGTATCGTGCTTGATATAGAACACGAGGACAAATCAGAGGAATCCAAATCATCTACACCGAAGACAGAAAAAAAGCCCGCGTCCGGGGATAAAGGAAAAACACGAAAACTCAGTAATGAAGAATTACAAAAAATGCTTCAAAAAGCTATTAGTAAAGAAGAATATGAAGAGGCTTCACGTATAAGAGATGAAATTAACAGAAGGAAAGGGAATGAAGATTAACGATCGTGTTTATAGCCCGTCAACTTCTTTGTTGTTACTCAAAATTTATATTATTCACTAGTGTCCTGTCACGCCTGACATAACTATAGGCTCACGAGCTCACTTCGTTCGGTTCACGCTCCTCGAACTCGGACTTTATAACCTGGACACTGGCTTTATAGACAGGCACTCAGTATATTTATTTTTTATTTTTTTTATCAAACAAATAAGTATACTTTCCATAACCTCTCTTTGTTAATTGATCTGATGGTATAAATTCAAGTGCAGCAGAATTAATGCAATATCTCTTCCCTGTTGGAGCTGGCCCATCATTAAAAACATGCCCAAGGTGCGAATCAGCACGAGTGCTGCGGACTTCTGTCCTTATCATCCCGTGTGTTGTATCATTTTTATCTACAACATTACGCGCGTTCAAAGGCCTTGTAAAACTTGGCCAACCTGTACCAGATTTAAATTTATCAGTAGAGCTAAATAAAGGTTCTCCTGACACGACATCAACATAGATTCCTGGCATATCATTTTCCCAGTATTCATTATTAAAAGGAGGTTCTGTCCCGTTTTTCCGGGTAACTAAAAACTGCATTGGATTTAACTTTTTAACCAACTCATCATGAGATGGCTTGTTCCAATGTTTCCAATAATTATTATTTGATTTGTCTTTCATAATAAACTATTTATTATTTGTTTCATCGTGTCCGCTATTTTCGTTATGCTTGTCATAAAATTGCTCATTTACAACAGTATATCACGAGTTAAGTGGCTCCGCGAGCCTTGTTGTCTAACATTATGATTCAAACACCCGATTTATAGACGAACACTTATTTATTTATATAACGTGTTAAGTGTAACAATAGTTTAAACCTATAAACTTAATTAGTGTCCGTCTATAAAGTCTGACTTCTTCGTTATACTCGATGGAAAAACAATCCATTTACGCGAGTAAACTCCTT
>CAYPTK010000091.1:0-6938 GCA_964413555.1 uncultured Bacteroidales bacterium
ATTCTCGTGTGTGCAAAAAATGATTATTTTTTACATGCTCGGTTCATATGTTTATAATATATTTTCAATGGCCATATAGCTTGCCCCGCTATTGGCGGGGGAGTTTGCCATGATTTTATAATTTATTGATTATGTAGCATTTAAAGAGAATGAAAATAATCATCAAGAGCGTCTGTCAAAATATTTATCATGATTCAGTTCATCCTGTTCAAACATCTTGAACAGGTTCGTTGAACAGTTTGATATAACAGGGAAAATATTTTGAATGCATTATAAAGAATTACAATACTTTATATTCAAAATGTGTACCAAATACTAAATTACATATAAACATACCATACATGGCCGGGAATAAAAAGATAATTGGAAGTCAGTGTATTCATTTCAATGAAATTGATTCAACGAATACCCACCTGAAGAAATTATTGAAAGCAGGTGAGTATATCCCTGAAGGAATGGTTGTAAAAGCCGGTTTTCAGACCGCCGGGAGAGGAATGGCAACGAATCAATGGGTTAGTGAACGGGAGAAAAATTTAACGTTTAGCCTTGTTGTTTGCCCGAGTTTTATAAGTCCAGAAAATCAATTTATTATAACTAAAATAGTGGCACTTGGAATAGCAGAATTCCTCGCGGGGTATACCGGGGATATCGCGATCAAGTGGCCCAATGATATACTGGTTAATGATCAGAAAATATGTGGAATGTTAATTGAAAATAAATTAAATGAAAAAGGAATTGAATATTCAGTCATAGGAATTGGCCTGAATATGAATCAGCAAACATTTCCCGATGAAATATCACGACCCGTTTCATTATCCGCGATAACCGGTGACCAGTACGATTTGGATAAATGTTTTAATCAATTGATCAATATTCTGGACAAATGGTATACAGATTTAAAATATTCAGATGATTATTCAGGGACTCATCAAAAATACCAGGATTTGCTTTACAGGTACAATGAAACGGTTTGTTTTAAAACAGCTCAACGAAGGTTCAGGGCAGTGATCAGGGGCGTTGACAAATATGGACAGTTGGTTTTAAGAAATATCAATGGACAATTGGAGCGATTTGGATTCAAGGCCATTGAGATGGAACATGATCCGGGCCATACCTGCCGATAATCTAATGTTAACCAAAAATAAAAAAATGGGAACGTGATTCATTCACGTGTATTTCATTGAACCATCCTGAACGATCAGCCTGTTTTGGATTTTTCACTGTACGAAATCAACGATTGAATCAAGAGGTTGTTCTCTTTTTTATTGCCGACAGTAAAACGCAGGCAATTGTCGCATAAATGCACATCTGAACGGTCTCTTACAATAATTTTTTGATCTGTCAGATACTTATAAATGGCTTTAGGTTCTGTCATTTTCACGAGAAAAAAGTTAGCATCAGAAGGATATATCTTTTCTACAAAAGGAAAATCCCGGAGCCGGGCTGTCAATTTTTCTTTTTCTTCCATGATCTTATTGACGCGTGCTGTTTTTTTCTTTTCGTTTTTTAAAGCGTTTAATGCTATTTTTTGAGTGAATGCATTTACATTATAGGGATATTTTATTTTATTGAGCAGATCAATGATTTCTTTTTTCCCCAATGCCATTCCAAGCCTGATTCCTGCCATTCCATAGGCTTTGGAAAAAGTTTGCATGATCACGAGGTTTTCATGTCCCGATAAGTGTTTTATAAACCCCCTGGACGGTGTAAAATCAATATATGCCTCGTCCAATACAACAATGCCATTGAAAAAGGATATTACTTCAAGGATGTCTTCTTCTTTAAAGCAATTTCCTGTTGGATTATTTGGTGAACACAAAAAGATCAGTTTCGTGTATTTATTTACCGATGATTTAATTGCATCAACATCCAGTTGAAATTCAGGTGTTAATGAGACTTTTTTTGTTTCTACATCATTTATGGCTGCACATACTGCATACATCCCGTAGGTAGGGTTCGTAATCATGATGTTTTCTCTTCGTGGTTCACAAAAGGTGCGTATGAGCAAATCAATTGCTTCATCACTGCCATTACCCAAAAAAATGTTATCAGGTTGGATGCCTTTCTTGTCCCCGAGTGTTTGTTTTAATTCTTTATGCAATGGGTCTGGATACCTGTTATAAGGAATATTGTAAGGGTTTTCATTGGCATCAAGAAATATGGCATCCTTTCCCTGGTATTCTTCCCTGGCAGAAGAATATGGGGATAATTTTAGGATGTTTTGACGTACGAGTTTGTCCAGATTCATTATTAATTATTTATTAGTGTTTGTCTATAAAGTTGGGTGTTTGGTTTAAAATGCCGGGTAACGATGCTCGCGTAGCCCCCAATCGCCTGATTTACTACTGTAAATGATCAATTTGAGGGTAAGCGTAACAAGGTTATCGGACATTATGAACAAACACTTATTTTTTATCAGCCCGGTTCATCCTGATAGCTACTGCATTTGCATGAGCTGTAAGGCCTTCTGCATTTGCCATTTTCAGGGTGATGTCTCCAATCCGGCCAATTCCTTCCCTGCTTAATTCCTGGAATGTGATTTTTTTTACAAAACTATCAAGGTTCACCCCGTTATACGATTTTGCAAATCCATTGGTTGGCAATGTATGATTTGTTCCTGAAGAATAATCACCCACGCTTTCCGGAGTGTAATTTCCAAGAAAAACAGAGCCTGCATTGATAATGTTTTCAGCTGTTTTCTCGTAATTGTCAAGAGAAATGATTAAATGTTCCGGGGCATAAGCATTGATCAGTTTCGTCATTTCTTCTTCATTATTAACCAAAATGGCTTTGCTGTGTTGCAATGCTTCTTTTGCATACTCTTTCCGTGATAATTGTTCAAGCTGTAATGCAACTTCTTCTTGAACGGCATTGATGATTTCTTCTTTTGTTGTGACAAGGATAACCTGGCTGTCGTTCCCATGTTCTGCTTGTGACAGAAGGTCTGCAGCAATAAATGCCGGATTTGCTGATTCGTCTGCCATCACGGCTACTTCAGAAGGCCCTGCAGGCATGTCAATGGCTGCAGCATTTCTGCTCACAATTTGTTTAGCTGCTGTAACATATTGATTCCCGGGACCAAATATTTTATGTACTTTGGGAATGGTTTCGGTTCCATATGCCATGGCCCCGATGGCTTGGGCCCCTCCTGTTTTATATACACCGGTAATTCCAACCAATTGGGCAGCATAAAGAATGGCAGGATGAATATTGCCTTCTTCATCAGGGGGAGTGCAAAGAATCATTTCACGACATCCGGCTATTTTTCCCGGTATGCCTAACATTAATACAGTTGAAAATAATGGAGCCGTGCCCCCGGGAATATAAAAACCAACATTTTCAATTGCAACGCTTTTTTGCCAGCACTGCACACCAGGACATGTTTCGATCTTTTGAATTGGTTGTTGCTGTGTCTTATGAAATGTTGTAATATTAGATGACGCTTCATCAATCGCTTTTTTTAATCCCGGTTCTAATTGCCTTCCTGCTTCATCAATCGCTTTTCGGGAGACAGATAATGTTTGTATATCAGCATTGTCAAATTTTTTCGTGTATTTTTTTACAGCCGAATCCCCGTGTTGTTTTATGTCTTGCAGGATTTCATTTACGACTTGATCTACTTTCGATGTATCGAAGAGTGGCCGTTTGATAATCGAATCCCACTCGGTTTGTTTAGGATACCTGATGATTTCCATATGATATGGTACTTTTTTTGAGTGTAATATTTAAATATTAAAGGTTTAGCGTTCTGATTTTATTTACAAAAGTATAAAAGTTTATATAAGCAGACATATTTCTGATGAAACGGGTGATTACCGGATCATGTTTTCTATAGGAACGACCAATATCCCTTTGGCCCCGATTTCTTTTAGTTTGTCAATGACCTGCCAGAAGTCATTGATATTAACAACAGAATGGACAGAGCTCCAACCATCCTGGGCAAGTGGGACCGTGGTTGGGCTTTTCATCCCGGGGATCAGTTCAATAATATTGTCAAGCTGATCATCGGGGGCATTTAATAAGATGTATTTGTAGTTTTTGGCTTCAAGAACAGAATTGATACGGAAAAGTAATTTATCCAATGTTGCTTTTTTTTCTTTTTCCATGGTTTCCGGTGCAATGAGCACTGCTTCGGATTTCAATACCAATTCGACTTCTTTCAAGCCATTACTAATCAACGTGCTGCCTGTGCTAACAATGTCAAAAATAGCATCTGCCAATCCAATGCCGGGGGATATCTCTACAGATCCGCTGATTTTGTGGATCTCGGATTCAATACCGCTCGTGTTAAGAAAGTTTTTTAATATGTTTGGATAAGATGTTGCAATCCGTTTGCCCTGAAAATAATGTATGTCTTTATACTCGTGGCTTTTTGGTATGGCCAGGGATAATCTGCATTTCGAGAAACCCAGCCGCTTGATAATGGACAATGGCATTTTGCTCTCGAGATATTCATTTTCACCAACAATCCCGGCATCTGCAACACCGTCCCTGATGTATTCAGGGATATCATCATCCCTGAGAAAAAGAATTTCGAGGGGGAAATTTGTTGCACTGGAAATAAGTTTTCGCTGGCCTCCACCAAAGTTTATTCCACATTCTTCCAAAAGGTTAAACGATTTTTCACTTAATCTTCCTGATTTTTGAATGGCTATTTTAATGTTATTCACTTGTTTATTTTTTTAATTTGTTCATGTCAGATTCAAGTGCCCGGGTATTAATTGCCTGAAAATAAAACTCCTGAAATCCAGAGGGCGCGATGTTGGAGCAGGCGTATTTAAGTTGACGGACATTCAGGCCAGACACTAGTGTCTTGTCACGCCTGACATAACGCCCCAAGTTTCGATCTTATTCGTTTTTTCTTCATGAAAAAAAGACTCACGTAGCTATGGCTATGCTTACTTTTTTTCATTTTTAAAAATTCAAATAATTCCTTCAACTTAACCGTCATCTCAGGTGTGACATGACACTCGCTGGTTTCACTATTTATTCATCAATCTCAATTTAATATTCGTTAATACTTTTTTGGTGTATAATGGAAAATCGTTATTCATCATCCATCCAAAATACCCGGGGTCTTTTTCAAGAACATCTTCAACAGGCAATCCTTTGTATTTACCAAAATTAATGGTCTCCCTTCCTTTATTATCATATACGAATCTACCGGCAAAATCAACATTTTTGTTATGAGAGGAAAAGCGCGCGAGCACATCAATGTCATTGGTAAATGGTTCGGATTCTTCACCTTTTGCATTCTTGCTGGTCATCCCGTTATAACGGTCTAATTGTGCTTTTAGAATTTCATACGTGGCTAAAGTATCGGCTTGTGCACTGTGAGCACATTCTAATTCTTTATTGCAATAAAATGTATACGCTGCACTTAGGGTACGTTGTTCCATTTTATGGAATATGACTTTCACATCAATAAACCGGTTTTTTTTCAGGTCAATATCTACTTCGGCACGTATGAATTCTTCTGCCAGCATGGGTATATCAAAATTATTCGAGTTATACCCGGCCAGGTCACATCCCTGGAATATTTTTGAAAGATCTTTTGCAATTTCCGAAAATGTAGGACAGTCTTTCACATCTTCATTGGTAATACCATGAATTGATGATGCTTCTTCGCTTATAGGAATGGTTGGATTCAATCTTATCGTGTCGGTTTCTTCCTGTTCCCCGGGGTATGCCTTGATGTATGAAATTTCGACAATACGGTCTTTGGCTATATTTATCCCGGTTGTTTCAAGGTCAAAAAATATGATCGGTTTTTTCAGGTTTAATTCCATGTGTTGAAAATATTTAACAATTTAAAAAAGAATTTTTTTGTTCCCTTATGTAAACGGGATATCTATTTCAACAACAAAGAAGTTGGATAAAACAGGCAAACACTAAATAATAAGGGATTCAATGATTATTATTTGCAAGCAATTGATGAAGGTAATAGTAAGAATTATGAACCGGTCATCATAGGCATCAGGAGCATTAGAATCGTTTCGTTTTCATCTTCTTTTTCTACAGGGAGAAAAATCCCGGCTCTTGATGGGTCAGACATTTCAAGGTGTACATTATCAGATGATATGTTGGCTAGTATTTCAATCATGAATGTAGATTTAAACCCGATTTCCATTTCTTCTCCTTCGTATTGGCAATTTAAACGTTCATACGCGGAGATGGAATAATCAATGTCCTGGGCCGATACAGTCAGTTGGTTGTCATTGATTTGCAGTTTAACCAGGTTGCTGGCCTGATTCGAGTAGACAGAAACCCGTTTAAGTGCATTATGCAAAGCGAGCCGGTCTATTAAAAGTTTGTTGGGATTATCAGTCGGGATCACGGAGTTGTAACTTGGATATTGTCCCTCGGTAAGCCTGCATACCATTTTGTAACCGGACAAGGTAAAAACTGCATTTTTTTCATCAAATTCAATTGTTACATTATTTTCTTCTTTCGGGAGGATACCACGGAGAAGGGTTGCCGGTTTTTTAGGTAATATAAATGAAGATTCTTTTTCGGATTGAATGTCATTCCGTTGGTATTTCACGAGTTTTTGAGCGTCTGATGCTACACATGTGACATTATCTTTGTTGATTTCGAAAAATATTCCGTTCATGACAGGCCTGAGCTCGTCTTCTGACGAGGCAAAAATTGTTTTGGCAATCGCCTTTTGGAGAATCTCTCCGGGAATGGCGATAGATGTTTTGTCCGTGTTAATTTCAGGAAGTTGTGGAAAGTCTGCAGCATCTTGCCCCACGATTGTAAACTGGCCATTTTCAGAATTAATAACAACCGTGTAGTTATCTAAATTAATATCAAACGTGAGAGGTTGTTCAGGGAATTCTTTCAGGGTATCTGTTAATATACGAGCGGGAATAGCCACGCTTCCTGTCTCTTCCGAGTTTTCAAGATGGATATTGGTGATCAGCGTTGTCTCAAGG
>CAYPTK010000091.1:6948-10491 GCA_964413555.1 uncultured Bacteroidales bacterium
GTCTCAAGGTCAGATGCTGTAATTTCCAGATTCTTCCCGTCTAATTTAAACAAAAAGTTATCAAGTATTGGAAGTGTGTTTTTAGGATTAATAACCCTGTTAATCGACTGTAAATGATTTAATAATACTGTGCTTGATACAACAAATTTCATTTTTTTATCTTATTTTAATTTTTAAATTGACCTGTTAAAAAATAGCGTAGCAATTTACTAAATTTTAGTATATTTTTCTAAAAAATCAGGAATCCTTTTTTAAAAAATAATCTACTTCTTTCACGAGGGGGTCTATTTTAATGTAATTCAGAATGACCAGGTGAGGCGACGATTTTTTATGCGCGTAGACCCTGT
This sequence comes from uncultured Bacteroidales bacterium, assembly GCA_964413555.1. Lineage (GTDB taxonomy): Bacteria > Bacteroidota > Bacteroidia > Bacteroidales > JBBRXJ01 > CAYMKE01. The sequence continues at coordinate 7,296 of CAYPTK010000091.1, forward strand.
AAGGATCGTATTTAACAAAATTACCGGAAGCCTCGTTTTTATATGTAATAGAAAAGATTTTAATCACTTCAGTAGTACCATCAGCCTCTTTAATAGAAATTATATGTCGTGGTGTCCCTGAAAGGATTCCGGACTGTGCTTTTCTTGTTACATCTGCATATTTGTTAAAATGGAGTGTTTTAAATTTGAAAAAATAAGCCTGTGCCCTGAATTGATTGAGGTCATGGTAGACTGTATCTTCAAAAAAAAGCAGGAAGTTTTTTTGATCCCCTTTTTTAATTGTAAAATTTCTCCTTTTTTTCCCTGGTGTTTTTATCGTTATCTCCTGTATATCATCATATGAATAATTAAACAATACATTATTCAGCCAAAATGATTTTTTAGTAATAAAAAAATGTGCAATTTCAATTTGAAATCCCGGGAGCCTGACTTCAAATGGTTGTCTGAACCCTTCTCGTTTCATAAATGTCCGTTCGCCTGGGCCCGTGGTGTCAAGATAAATAGATAACGATTTTTTTAATTTATCGTTTTTAAAAAACCTGGCATGAATGCCGTGTGTATCCATTTTAGAGAGCAAATCTTTTTTATATTCTTTTGATACAGGAGCTCCTGGTTCAATTTCTTTTACTATATCGAGCAGCGTTTGAACTTCTCTTTTTTTGGCTTTAAATTTATCATTTAAATACCAATTATTATCTTTTTTTGTCAGGATAATGGTATCTGCAGACTTGTAGAACTCAATACGCGTGATGGCCCCTGTATCCCCGAGGTTAAAATTTCTTTCTTTTTGGCTTAAGGTGCTGTACTTGTCCGTTGCGAAGAAATAGACAGCCACTCCAATTAAAATACCCAGTATGATAATGGGTTTAAAAATCCGGTTCATATGTTTAACTTGCATATTTTCGTTTTCTCAAGTAATAAATGATTATTCCAAACAGGATAACAAACAAAACAGGTGCCAATGTATTGAGCAATTGCCATTGCATGCGTTGTTCTTCTATTTGAGAACGGTCGAGTAAACGTAATTTTATTTTTTTAGCACGCAATTGCATTAAATCCTGTTCATCTGTTAAATAATGCAGGCAATTCATGATAAAGGCTTTGTTTCCAAATGTTTGCCTTGTATACCTGTCATGCCCTAACGGGGAAATCATAGCTCCCTGGGGAGTTCGTCTGACTTCGTTTTTAATCAAATCTCCATCAGCAATAATAAGCATACGTGTGGTATCACTGACAGGTTTAAAAATGAATTGTTCCTGCTTATTTATCAATGTATTGACAGGCCTGTTTTGGAATACAGACGGGAACACGCCTTCCATTAATACACCTACAGGAAGAAATGATTTATTATACATATTCCTGTTTATTTTTTCATCTATTTCTTTCAGGCTTACCATACCGGGGGTATTAAAATTGATTTCACGGGCATGTTCGGACGTGTTGAGAAGGATTGTTTTTTTAATACCGGGGTCATGTCGAATCGTGTCAATTGTATTGATGTACTCTGCTTTTATTAAATCAAGATTGCTTGTAATCGGGTGATCTTCGGGCGGATTTAGCAAAGGGAAATAAGGCCAGGGAACGGGAGTGAAATCGTCCCCGACCCCGGGGAGTGATGTTTTTACCGGGATGACATTACAATGTACATCTTTCACCAAGAATGGGTTTATCCTGACACCATATTTAAAAAGCTGGTCTGTAATATTCAGGTCATTCATCATGGCAATGGTAGAACCGCTTCTCAGGCTGTCGTGGCTTATTCTTACCATATCCAGGAACCATAAGACCTTTCCGCCATTCATAATATATTGGTCAATGGCCAATTTTTCTTTTTTGGAAAACTTTTTTCGTGGTTTCGCGATGATTACGGCTTTGTATTCCATAAGGCTCGTTACATGAGTGATCGTGCCCCTGTCTACCCTGTAAAATTTAGCCATATCACGGGTAATATCATCAACCTGGAATTGATTTAATTCTCCATGTCCTTCAAGAAAAGCAATCTTTTCTGGTGTATCCGAGGAAATGTTTTTCATGGCAAGTACAATCTTATATTCCAATGTTTCAATAGATTGGTTTAAATTTTCCCTGGCTGTTGCATTTTTATTATTATTTAAAAGATTAACTGCCATTTCCCTGTTTTTATAGTGCATAATCGCCCCGGGGAATATTATTTTTTGGGACATGGTCCCTTCTTTGTCTTTGTGCTGGAGGTTGATTGGATTAATTCCCTTTCTTTTGAGTTCGGTAAATAAGTTTTCTTTGGCTTTTCCCTCTTTACCTGAAGGATTAATAAACTCGTATTCCAGGTTGTCCTCTGCATATATTTTAAATTCTGATAGTTCCTCTTTTATTGACCGTTGTAGACGCTCAAATTCCACGGGCATATCGCCATCAAGATAGACTTCAATATATACAATATCATCCAGGTTTTTTAGGATTTCTTTGGTAACAGGCTTTAGCCGGTAGCGATTTTCTGAAGTTAAATCCACCCTGAAAAAAACAAATGAAGAAATATAATTGATCAGGATAATGATCAGCACAATGATTAAAAATTGAAAAATATTTTGAGTTGTGAATTTATATTTATTCATGGTTTAATTATTTCTGCTTTGTATCACTGTTTTTGTTGCAAAAAGAAAAATTCCGATGGTGCTTATAAAGTAAATAATATCTCTTGAATCAATAACGCCCCGGCTCATTGATTCATAATGTTTATTGATGCCTATTTGCAGTATAATGTATTCCAATTCCCCGGATACAAAGATGGACGCGATGAAATCGAATCCCAGGTATAAAATAAATGCCAATGACGCGCTGATTAAAAAAGCAATGATTTGATTTGACGTTAAGGATGAAGAAAACACCCCGACAGACGCGTAAATGGCTGCCAAGAAAAAGAGCCCGATGTATGACCCCCATGTGCCTCCCGCGTCAATGCTGCCAACCGGATCGCCTAATAAATAAATACTTAAAAAATAAATAAAGGTAGGGATAATGGAAAATAACACGAGGGTTAATGCCGCGAGAAATTTTGATAGAATAATTTGCATATTTGTCAGGGGACGTGATAATAACAATTCAAGGGTACCTGAATTTTTTTCTTCGGAAAACACGCGCATGGTTATGGCCGGGGCCAAAAACAAAAAGACCCAGGGGGCAATGATAAAAAGTGTGTCAATATTGGCATACCCGGTAT
>CAYPTK010000092.1:0-10480 GCA_964413555.1 uncultured Bacteroidales bacterium
TAATAGTGTTTTATATCGATCTTTATCGTTTTGCGGTGAATTTTTCGGGTTAACAGTTGTCCGGGAAGAGTAACAGATGTATTAAAAACAATCCAATAGATACTGATACAATACAGGAGCATTCGTTTATCCCGGGAACCTTGTAAAATGGTATAAGCAGTATTTATTCTAACTTTCTTTCTACTTCCACTTCCTGGTAAGCTTCAATGATATCGCCTACTTTTATGTCATTAAAATTTTCAATATTCAGTCCGCATTCATATCCTGATGCTACTTCTTTTACATCATTTTTAAATCGTTTTAATGAACCGAGTTTACCGGTATATACCACGATGCCGTCACGGATAAGGCGAACCATTGAGTTCCTGTGTATTTTCCCTTCTTTTACCATACAGCCTGCTATAGTACCGACTTTTGTTATTTTGAAGGTTTCCAGTACTTCAAGGTTGGCTGTTACTTCTTCTTTAATATCAGGAGAAAGCATACCTTCCATGGCCGCTTTTACTTCTTCCACTGCATCATAAATTACGTTATACAGCCTCATATCTATTTTTTCTTTATCTGCAAGATTCCGGGCTGCAGCAGAGGGCCTTACTTTAAACCCGACAATTATGGCATCGGAGGCGGAAGCAAGGTTTATATCATTTTCCGTGATTTGCCCAACCCCTTTATGAATAATATTTATCTGGATTTCTTCCGTTGATAATTTAATTAATGAATCTGCCAATGCCTCGACTGATCCGTCCACGTCACCTTTCACGATAATGTTCAATTCTTTGAAATTGCCAATAGCAATACGTCTTCCGATTTCTTCGAGTGTAACATGCTTTTGAGCTTTAATGCCTTGTTCACGTTGTAGTTGTTGACGTTTATATGATATTTCACGTGCTTCTTTTTCGTTTTCCAAAACATTAAATTGATCTCCTGCCTGTGGTGCACCGTCAAGCCCGAGAACCATTCCGGGGTGCGATGGCTTAAGTTCATCAACCCGTTGATTTCGTTCATTTAATAAAGCCCTGACTTTCCCGCTATATGCACCCGCGACCATGATATCACCTACTTTTAACGTGCCGGTTTGCACGAGTACAGTGGCTACATATCCTTTTCCTTTATCTAATGCAGATTCAAGTACTGCACCGGATGCTCTTTTAATTGGATTGGCTTTTAATTCGAGTATATCTGTTTCGAGCAATACTTTTTCCAGCAATTCATCTACATTGATCCCGTTTTTTGCTGATATTTCCTGGCATTGATATTTTCCGCCCCAATCTTCAACCAGGTAATTCATTTGAGCCAGTTCTTCTTTTACCTTGTCAGGGTTGGCAGTCGGTTTGTCTATTTTGTTGATGGCAAATACCATGGGGATTCCTGCAGCACTGGCATGGTTCATGGCTTCTTTTGTTTGGGGCTTCACCCCGTCATCAGCAGCTACCACGATGATGGCAAGGTCTGTTACCTTTGCGCCCCTTGCCCGCATGGCTGTAAATGCTTCGTGTCCGGGAGTATCCAGGAACGTGATTTCTCTTCCGTTTTCTATTGTTATATTGTATGCACCGATATGCTGGGTTATACCGCCCGATTCACCTGCTATTATATTTGTCTGCCTTATATGATCAAGCAGTTTTGTTTTCCCGTGATCAACGTGTCCCATTACTGTAATAATGGGAGGACGTATTTTAAGGTCTTCCTCTTTGTCTTCTTCCTGATCTATTGCTTCCTGTACATCAACGGTTGTGAATTCAACCTTGTAATTAAATGCTTCGGCTACCAGTGATATTGTTTCTGCATCCAGACGTTGATTAATTGATACGAATAATCCAATATCCATGCATGTGGAAATGACTTCATTGATATCTACATGCATCATATTTGCCAATTCATTTGCAGATATGAATTCAGTAACTTTTATGATTTTTTCAGCTTCCAGCTCTTTTTGGATTAGTTCTTCCTGTTTTTGCTGGATGGCTTCTCTCTTTTCTTTCCTGTGTTTGGCACCTTTTGATTTGCCTTTAGAGGTTAATTTTGCTAATGTTTCTTTGATTTGTTTTTGAACCTCTTCTTCATTTACCTCGTGATGCTGTGTTTTTTTCTTTTTAACAGCTTTTTTAGGTTTAGCCCCAGCGCCACTACCATTGTATTTTCCTTTATTATCGTCAATGTCAACCCGTTTTTTCTCTTTCCGGATTCGTTTTCGTTTCTTTTTTATGGCCTGGTCATCATCGTCTTCTTTTTTATTATATTTCTTTTGTTCTTTCAGTTCAACCTTGCCTACAACTTTCGGGGTTCCTAATTCTTCTATATTGGTTGCAATATGTTCCTGTTTGAACGGGCCTTTTTTAGGTGTTGCTTTGTCTGTTTTTTCAGCAGGTTGTTCGGCATTACTTTTTAATTTGGGCTTGCTTTTTTGTTTTTTCTTGTCTTTTTCAGCTGATTTTTTTACAGGCCGTGTTTGTTGATTGATTGAATCCAGGTCTATTTTGCCGACTACTTTTAAATTATTTTTTTCCTCTTTTTTGGGTTCCTCTTCTTTTTCTTCTTTTGGTTCCTCTTCTTCTTTTTTCTCTTCTTCGGCTTTCGGAGCTTCCTGAACTTCTTTTTTTTCTGTTTCTTTCTCTGTAGTTACTTCTTCTCGTGGCTCTTCCTGTTTTTCTTCAGCTTTTTTAACAGTAGTTTCTTCCTCCCGGGATTCTGGTATTTCTTTTTTGGTTTGTTTTTTGGGTTCTTCAATATCAATTTTACCCACGATCTTTAAATTCACTTTATCATGTTGTTCTTCTTCTGTCGTTTCATCAATTTCAGATTCTTCTGTACCGGTTTGTGCTTCTGCTTCTTCATCTTCAACAATTGTCAAAGCCTCTTCTTTTTCCAGGGAAATGGATTCTTTTTTCTTTTTTACTTTATCAAAATTAAATTTTTCAGATTCTTTTTTGATATCTATGTCTGAGCTAAACTCCTGGATAATGAAATGATAGGCTTCTTCCGAAATTTTGGTATTCGGATTGGTATCCACGTCAATTCCCTTTTTACTGAGAAAATCAACAATAGTGGATATTCCAATATTAAATTCACGTGCAACTTTATTTAATCGTGTACCTTTTTTCTGCGTCATATATTTATTTCCTGTCTTTGAATTTGCTAAGATAAAATTTTAATTTTTTATGAACGCGTTCAGGAGATTATTTTTCATTATTTATCTCTTTCAGCGTTCGAGTGAAATATGGCATTCACTTAATTAACTATCTAAATGTAAATGTATTGTATTTGGTTAAGATAAATATTATTATTAAAGGGTTTTAAAAATATTTCTTTTATTCCTGATTTTGAATAATGATCAAACAGGTTAATATATAAAGAAATATTTAATTTTCAAAAATTTTTATACTGCAAAAATAACCTATTCTGTTAAATCATCACTTATCAGGCTGTAAAAATGCACGTTCTCTTGTAGGTTGTTGCATTAAAATAGCATGAACAGACGCGTACAGGGGGGACATTTTTTTGAATATATGCTTTAATGTTCTGCAATTTTTCTTATATTTGAAACATCACATCAATAGGTTTGTTTAATTTATGCCATGATGGATTGCAATTGTAAAGAAAAGGGACGGGGATAACAGAGAAGAGACAGAAGCCCGGTATTTGATGTATTATGTTGATTATAATTGTTATTTTTTTGGTAAGTATTATCATTATTGACATAGCTGTAGAAAATCAGGCACAAAAAAAAGTATTCAATACAACAAATAGGATCCCTTATAATAAAGTGGGGCTTTTATTGGGAACCGGGAAATATTTATCGAGCCATATTTATTGCAAACAAAAAAGATATCTTAGCAACGGGCTTTAATGCAAAAAATGTGCAAGGATTTTTTGGCTTTAAAATTAAATTTCGTGAACGATTTGCACGGGTTAAAATGATGATTGATCTTGTAACACGAAAGAAGCCGAAATTTTTAGGGCCCAAAATTGTGATTAAATAAATTATATAAACCAATTTTCTCATGAAACATTTAGTAATTTGTTTTTTTATTTGCAGTTTAGTATCATGTAATACAATTGTTAAAGAAAGTGAAGCATTATTAATAAATAATAAAGGGCTTGAATACTATAATGAAGGTAATTATGAATTAGCAATCAATCATTTTAAAAGAGCTGCTAATACCATTTCAATATCTAATGATTCCAGGTCAACTTATTTTAGGAATATATCTGTTGTATTTCGTGAAATAGGAAATGATGATTCATGCCGGCATTATTCATTGAAGGCAGCTAATTTGCATCCACAACACGGCGAGATTTATTTAATTAATATGGCAGAGGTTGATATAATTGATGGTAAAATTGATCAGGCAATTGTAAAAATCAAGCAAGCTATTGAAAAAGGAGGAGGAAGCTTAGAAACATACAATACTTTAGGCTTAATATATTATGGTGAATATGGAAGTGAATACATGGATCTTGATAAAGCAATTTTTTACAACGAAAAAGCCTATGAACTAAAACGGGACAGGATAACCGAAGATTTGTTGGCCCGAACATATTATAATGCAGAAAAACTGGACAAAGCAGAAATTCATTTTATAAGATTAAATAAGAACTTTCCCGAAATGCTCGACTACACTTACCATCTTGGCATGATAAAATATAAACAAGATTCTTTATTTAAAGCTAAATTAATATTGAATGAACTGGTTCAAAAAGATTCAGTATATTATTTCCTTGTAAAACATGTTTTAGAAGAAGAACATGAAGAATAAACATGAAGGATATATAAGAATAAACAGTTTGTTCATTCAGGAGGCAAATGCAACAAATCACAAAATTTATAAATTGTTAAACTATAAAAAACAAATTCAATGAAAAGAATTAATCTTTACTTTATTTCGTGTCTTTTTTCATCCTGTGTTTTTGGACAAAAATACCAGGCAATCTATTCTAAACCAATCTCTTTTTATCAACAAAATCAAAATATTAAATGCATCAGAATTGATTCGATTCATGAGCACGTTGATTCTGTATTCTTTCCTTTTTATGAAATAAAACAAGTTAGTGATGATTGCTTTTCTCCCCATATTGCATCTTGGATAGGAAAAAAAGTAATTGCTAAAGAGAATGGGGTGACATTATTTTTTAACAGGCTACATGATACAATAAAAATCAATACCCATGCTTTTCTAAATGAAACATGGACTGCTTTTCTGGATGATTCAATTTTAATAGAAGCCACCATCATAAACCATGATACAATGAATTTTCTGGGACTGCTCGATTCTGTGAAAACTATCGGGTTTCAGGCCCATGATAAAAGCATGAACCCGTTGATTCATGAAATTAATGATATGCATTTGAAAATCAGTAAACATTATGGATTCATAACCATGTTTAATTTTTATTTGTTCCCGGGATTTGAAGAAGATTATTTTTCCGGTAAATTTCTTGAATATAACATGGTGGGGCTTTCATCCCCTGAAGTCGGGATTCAAAACCTCACCTGGTTTGATGTGCATGATTTTCAGGAAGGAGATGAGATCCATGTAAAATACTCTTCTAATACTTTTGGATTTTCATGTAATAATGAAGAGGTTGTTATAAAAACAATAAAAAAATACTTACAGAAAACCGAGCACAATGATGAGGATAAAATTGTTTATTCCATTTATCAAATCCAACATACTTATAAAAACACGGGTGATACCATAACCAATCAATACACGTATGATACTATTACAGAAGTCATAACACGAAATCCCATGTTTAATAAATTACCCGGTGAAATAGTATTAAACCAGGGCATGGCATATTCAAATCATATGTCTAATGGGAATTATTCAAGCAAATATACCCCCTGTAATGAAATATTCAAATCATCAGACACGTGTTGGATGTTTTTAATACAAGACGGCTGTATTGCTCAAAATAAATACATCAAAGGACTGGGAGGGCCATATTATTCTTGTTCAGGAGGAGTAGATTGCTATAGTTCAGCAAGTAAACAATTGGTCTATTATAAAAAAGGTGAAACAACCCATGGAAACCCTCTGATTATAAACAATATAGAAAAGAAAACACATGTAAACCAAATTCATGTATACCCAAACCCGGCAAACGAATATCTTAATATAAAAATGGTGCCATTAACATTTGATTCATTTACAATTGAAATCATTGACCTGAAAGGACAATCTGTTATGAAAGACGTGTTTAAAAGCCCCCGACACCAGGTAAACATCCGGCAACTAAAAACAGGAATGTACTTGTACAAAATATCTAACAAATCCAATACATTAAAGACAGGAAGCGTGATGATTGAATAATTCCGCGTAATCAGGAATAGAAAAAATGACAAAAATGGAAAAAAAAGAAGCAAAAAAAGACAAAGTATTATGCCATACAGATATATTAAACCTCGTCATTATTGGCTTGTTTTTTATTACTATCATGTCATTAATTATTTTTCATGGCATACGATATGCAAATTTCTATGAAATTATCTTAGCTCTTTTGTTAATATTTATTCCCGTGTTTTTCCCCGTGTTTGCTCATGTTGAAACAGACAAGATAACATTTTATTACCTGGCCAGGAAAAGATTTATAAAAAATGAACAAATATTGAATATTGAAAGCAACCGGGCATATCATGAATCTGCAAATATTAAAATATACTATACTAAATCCGGGAAAGAGAAGACCATCGTTCTGCCCATTGGTTCTAACAGGAAACGACAAGTGAAAGCGCTCGAAAAACTGGCAGAAAAAAATTTTGATAAAATCAATACAGCTTCATTTGGTGAAAATATAATAATTAAAAATGGAAAATTTAAAATAAACACGTGATGGCATACGGAATCACTCCCAAATACTCCAGGACATTATCATTGGACGGGCTGACACCCGAACGCTTTCTTATTATTGCCTTAGAAACAGCAAAAAAAATTGACTGGAATATCGCGCGTATAAACAAAAACGGGTTTTATGCATACACCGGTGCATCAATGACTTCCTGGGGAGAAGAAATTGAATTGAATATTTCATGGGGAAAAACTGCTATAAAAAGCAAATGTGTTGGCATGCAGGTGGTTGATTGGGGCAAAAACAAAAAAAATATCCAGGAATTTGAATCTGTCTTTAACGAGACTAAAAATGGAATGACCGAGCAACAAATCGAGCAAAAAAATACTGATTTAAAATTATACTTTATTCAATGCAAAAAAGACGGTTCTGACCAAATTCCCACGACATCAAAAGAAAAAGTGACAAAATTTTTGTTTGTTTTCAAACCGGTGAAAGGGTACTTTTTTACCCCATTGCTGTTGAATATTAATATACTGGTTTTTATTTTGATGATTCTTAACGGGGGGAACATATTTCTCCCCGAATCAGAACAATTGATTCAATGGGGTGCGAATTATAAACCCGTGACTTTAGATGGAGAATGGTGGCGTTTATTCACAAGTTGTTTTATTCATATCGGGGTCATCCATCTGCTCATGAACATGTATGCCCTGTTATATATTGGTTTACTGCTTGAACCATTATTAGGAAGCAAACGATTTATTATTGCATACATCTTATCCGGTCTTGCTGCAAGTATAACAAGCACTTGGTGGCATGACCTGGTCATAAGCGCCGGAGCATCCGGGGCCATTTTCGGGATGTATGGTGTTTTTCTTGCAATGCTTTCAACAAACCTTATTGAAAAAACCGAAAGAAAAGCATTATTGGCCAGTATAGGAATCTTCGTTGCATATAATTTAATGTATGGAATGAAAGAGGGAATTGATAATGCTGCTCATATTGGAGGATTATTAAGCGGATTGCTCATTGGATATTCGTTTTACCCGTCATTTAAAAAGTCTGATTCCCCGGTTCTCAAGTATTCTGTCATGGGCATTGCATCAGGGTTAATATTATCTGCATCATTTATTATTTACCTCAATTTGCCGAATGATCTATTAGACTATGATCAACAGATGGAGAAGTTTTTTGACATGGAAAAAAAAGCCCTTAAAATTTATAATATGCCTGATCATGTATCCACTGAAACAATCTTGTCTACCATAAAAGATAGTGGACTGTATTACTGGAATGAAAACTTAAAACTGGTAAAAAAACTTGACGAGAAAAATCTTCCAGAACAAATTGACATTCAAAATAAAACATTGATCCGTTATTGCGAATTGCGCGTTGATTGCTATCAACTCATTTATAAATCAATCCACGAAGACACGGATAAATATGAGGATCGCGTTGATATTTACCATCAAAAAATCGATTCATTAATAAATACTTTGAAGGAGAAATAATAAACACTTAATAATAAAATAGAAGCATGAAAAAATGGAAAATAAAAATATTAATTATTGGATCGGTCATCGGGTGGGGTATAATAATTCTATTTGACACTTTTAAAATTCCGACTCATTCAATGGACAACTCTATTCCCGCCGGGACAAGAATAATTGTATTGAAAGCCAAATTAACTCCTACACGATTTGAACCCATAGTTTTTCGAAATCCAGAAGGAGATACAGTTGTACGACCATATATGCCACAAGGTTATTATTCATTAATTCGTTCAAATGGCAGGGAAATGGTAAATAAACAATATAAAAAAATTTTTGTGCCGCTTAACAAGCGTGAAATTTGGATAGGTCGTTGTGTTGGGATACCTGGGGATATAATAAAAATCAGGGATGCACGCTTATTTGTAAATGGAAGCAAATATGACAATCCTCACGTGCTTAAATATTATACAGTCATTTTAAAAGAAAACCAGCCTATACATCCCAAAGTACTTGAAAAGTTCAATATCATTCCCGCGAATGTACATAAAACACCCCGCGGAATAGAAATGGCATTATCACGTTACCAGACAAATCAATTAAAAAAGCTGCCTGCTGTCCGGTCAATAACAATGAAACTTGATACAGGCTGGATAGATCCACGGATTTTTCCGTTTTCAGATAGTATCCATTGGAATAAAGACCATTTTGGTGAATTAGTTATCCCGGGAAAAGGTACAACAATAAAATTGAATTTAAAAAAGTTGCCTATATATGAACGACTGATCACGAATTATGAACAAAATGAACTGGTCGTTTCAGAAGGGAAGATATATATAAACGGGAAACAAACCAACACGTATACTCCCAAGATGAATTATTATTTTATTGTTTCCGATAACCGGGACAATGCTGTTGATTCAAGATTCTGGGGATTTTTGCCTGAGAATCATATTTTTGGGAAAATAATTGTTAAATTGTAAAGTTCTTGATAGCGACTTAAAATATATAAACTGTGAGAAGACATTATACAAAACTCGAAAAAATAAAACGAATTAATTACTGACGAAAATGTGTATGAATTTATGAATGGGATACTGGAAGATACAACAAGTCTGAAAGATTCTTTTGAATATACTAAGGTCATATGTTTTTCCTTAAAGCACTCGAAAGAGATGAAAAACTTTATTAGAAGCCCCCTTAATGTTTGGATTTATGTATTCACTCGTCAATTCCCAAGCACAATGGTGGAATATCCAGTTTTTTCGTGCCCCTGGCATATCCTATTTTAATGGCTTTTTCGGGCATTTCTCCTTTTGTAGCTTTTAGGGCACCTAAAATAGCAGCCCCGGTGGGCGTGCATAATTCAGTATTGACCGGCCCGTATTTCCAGGGGATGTTGTATTTTTTTAAAATGATGTCTGTTGCCGGAGCCGGGACAGGAAGCTTGCCATGTGAAAAACTAATTGTGCCGTCCCCAACGGAAACGGGATTGGTTATTTTGGCTTCCGGGGCAATATCCAGCAGTTGAAGCCCGGTGATGCATCCTGTAATATCAATAAGAATATCCTGTGCTTCATGCAATAAAGCATCGTCGGGTGAATGATGATGAAAATGATCATTAAAGAAATGATGCTTACCGTGAGCTTCACGTTCCGCTTCAATTAGGATATCCAATAAATGATTGCCAAAAAGGCGATACACGGGTTTTATATTAAATTCTTCATGTATTTGTTGAAGATATTCCCGTGCATCACATCCTTTTAGATGTGACTCGCGAGATTGAAATGCAATGTCAAGGCTTAATGCATCATCTGATTTTATTACTTTGATTTTTGCCTTTCCCACGTGTGAGGCTGCCTTTTCCATGTTTTCAATAACAGTCTTTTCTGCTGCTCCAAGTGATATCAATGCACTGGCAAACATATCCCCCGCGATTCCTCCTCCCGGGTTAATGTAAAGTTTTTTCATATGTTTATATTTAAATTTTCAATGGTCATATGGAACCGCATGATTAAAATAATCATTCTCGTGTGAGTTTAATAATTATTTTAATCATGCTTGTTTCATATGTTTATAATTTTAATTTTTAATGGTCAGATAGCTTGCCCCGCTAACAGCGGGGGAGCTCGCCATGAATTTATATTTTGACATTCACATCGCGATGAGTGTATTAATAATCATCCGGGTATGTGACG
>CAYPTK010000093.1:0-10455 GCA_964413555.1 uncultured Bacteroidales bacterium
TTAGTGACAATAAGCATTAAAATAGACCACGACCTAATTGTCCTATAATTAATATTATGTTAAATAGCATAATTTTAAATAAAGGAGCCATTAAATTGAACTCCTTTATTTAAAAAACATTAAACGTTACTCTTCCATTTTCTGTTTCACCTCTTCTAATTTTTTTTCTACTTCTTTTTGTTTTTCTTTGTCGTCCATGCGTACATAAATCGTTTGTAACGTGGTTAGCGTACTGTACTTATCTCTTAATTTTTCATCTTCTGATTTTTTTGAATCATCAATATTATCTATTACTTTCAAGCTTTTTTCAAGATAAGGCAATGCTTTTTCCATTTCTGCATCTGCTTCATCTTTAGCTTTTTTATATTCTTTATGACTGTCAATATCATTTGCTGCTTTTAACATTTCAACACCCTTGTTATAAAATATTGCTCCCAAGTTATAATATGCATCAAAATAATTTGGATTCACTTCGATGGCATTTTTGTATGCTTGTCTTGCTTTCTCACTGTCATTTGTGCTTTCGTGTATGAGCCCTTCCATGAAATAGAACGTGGCATTATCAGGGTTTTGATCTTGTGCATTCTTCAAATATTCCAATGCTTCTTGTTGATTTCCCAATGAAATATAATATTTAACCACTTCATTCAATAAAATAGCTTTATCTGTAAATTTTTCATAAGCATTTTTCAATGTTTCTATTGCTTGTAAGGTATCATTCAATTTTAGATATGCACCTTTAAGACGTAAGTAAATATTTAGCTGGCTACCTTCTTTGGGTTGGTAATCGTATTCCAATGTTTTATTCAGGTAATACACTGAAGTGTCATATTGTTCACTTTGGAATGCAGCTATTCCGCTATAAAAGAGGAAAACAGTATCTATTGCTTCAGAAGGATAGCGTTCCATCATCTCGAGTTGCATTCCACTACTGAATGCATTAAATGCTTTTTCATCATTATTGTTATTAAAATAATCAATCCCTTTTTTTAGCAAAAGGCCGGCAAGATGCGGAAATTTCATCTCTATACTGATATTACCATATTTATTTGCCGTATCCATTTCTATAGCTTTTTCATAACTCCCGAATGAATGAATTAAATCCTCGAATTGTTTTTGATCTTCCGGAGCAGACGTGTATACTGTATAATAGTAATCCCCTATCGTGAACCACGTTTTAGGCCAATTCAGGTTTTCTTTATATTTCTTGGCTGAATCAATATTTTCCGATGCTTTTTCCAGTAAATTCGCTGAAATATTACTTCTCGCGCGGTTAACGAATTTTTGAGGCCCACTGCAAGAAGCAATTAAAATGATCACGATCCCTGATATTAATGCAATATTTTTCATTTTTGATTTTAAATTTAATGTTTTAAAAAATATTCCCAAAAATAAAAAACTTTTCATTCTTCTTCAAAAATAAATTATATAAAAAATAATCCGGGTATGTTATTTTTTTTAATTTTGTAAACCTTTATAAATGCCCGGATGGCGGAATTGGTAGACGCGCTAGTTTCAGGGACTAGTGATCTTCGGATCATGTGGGTTCGAGTCCCACTCCGGGTACTATTTAGAGTCTGTCTATAAAGTCAAGTGTTTGGATCATAATGTCAGTTAACCCCGATTCTAGCGTTTTTGGGTTCTCGCGAGCCTTGTTGCCGAACATTATGTTCTAATTTCAGGGGTTGTATCCCGATAATGAACACGAGAACTCGAAATTTAAAAAAATTTATCTCCTGCTAATGATTAACTATTATGAAGAACTTATTTACATTCATTATATTTTTGTTTTTGGGAATACAACCTGTTATTTCTCAAAATACCGGACAAATAAAAGGTACTGTTTACAATGCCAAAAATAATGACCCCATCCCGTTTGCCAGCATTGCAGTTTGGAATACAGATATCGGTTCAATCAGTGATCTGGATGGAAATTTTTTATTCACGGGACTTGATCCTGGGTATATAAAATTAAAAGTATCTGCCGTGGGATTTGAAACATACATAAGTGAAGATATTCTAATAACTAATGCAAAGACAGCATATATAGATATTCCACTTAAAGAAAAGGTTGAAGAGATAGAAGAAGTAACGGTCTCCCCCAGCCCATTCAGGAGAAAAGAAGAAGCTCCTGTATCAATGAGAACAATAAGTATCTCTGAAATAGAAAAACTCCCGGGGGCAAACAGGGATATCTCTAAAGTAATCCAATCATTTCCCGGGGTTGCCTCTACCCCATCTTTTCGAAATGATGTAATTGTCCGGGGCGGTGGCCCGAATGAAAATTCGTTTTACCTTGATGGTGTTGAAATTCCAACATTGAATCATTTTAGCACCCAGGGGGCATCCGGTGGCCCCGTTGGTATAATTAACGTTGATTTCCTCAGGGAAGTAGAATACTATTCCGGGGCATTTCCAGCAAATCGGGGCAACGCGTTAAGTTCTGTCCTTGAATTTAAACAAATCAATGGAAATCAAGACAAAATGCAATACAAAGCCACTGTTGGCGCTTCTGACCTGGCATTCAGCATGAATGGCCCCTTGAGCAAAAATACCACGATGGTTTTTTCTGCCAGGAGATCATATTTACAGTTTTTATTCAGTTTAATCGGGCTCCCGTTCCTGCCAACCTATAATGATGCTCAATTCAAAACAAAAACTACAATTGATGAAAAAAACGAAATCACCTTGATTGGTATCGGGGCAATAGACCAATTTGAATTAAACAAGGATGCAGATGAAACCCCTGAACAACGCTATATTTTGAATTACCTGCCGGTGAACGAGCAATGGAGCTATACTGTTGGCGGTGTTTACAAGCATTACAGGGATAAAGGGTTTGACACCTACGTGCTCAGCAGGAATCATTTAAACAATACTTCTTATAAATATCAAAACAATATTGAAGTAGATTCTCTTAAAACCTTTGATTACAGCTCTGTTGAATCTGAAAACAAGTTCCGCTATGAAAAAAACACGTCACTGGATAACGGGTTAAAAATCAACGCGGGGCTGAGACTGGAGCATGGCAGATACACGAATTCAACTTTTAAAAAGGTGTTTTTAACAGGTTCTACATCAGTCATTGATTACAATTCAGAATTGAACGTGTTCATGTATGGCTTGTTTGGACAGGCTACAAAAAAAATACTGAATAACCAATTGACTTTATCTTTAGGGATCAGGGCAGATGCAAATACCTATTCATCAGCAATGAATAATTTGTTGAATCAGGTCTCACCCCGTCTTTCTGCTTCCTATTCAATCACTTCAACATGGTTCCTGAACTTCAATGCCGGGCGGTATTTTCAACAGCCTTCATACACTACATTAGGTTACAGGGATAAATCAGGAACCCTGGTGAATAAAGAAAATGGATTAACGTATATTTCATGTGACCATCTTGTCGGCGGAATCGAATTCCTTCCGACAGAGCAATCCAAATTGACTGCGGAGGGATTTTATAAATGGTACCGCGATTATCCTTTTTCATTAAATGACTCTGTTTCTATTGCCAGCAAAGGAGGCGATTTTGGTGTTTTTGGAGATGAAGAAGTGATATCCATTGCCAGGGGTAGATCCTATGGGCTTGAGCTTCTATACAGGAACCAGGTAACAGGAAAAATGGATATCCTTGTATCTTATACTTTAGTAAGAAGTGAATTCAGGGATTATGGGCCGGATTTAAACCCCACGGGCAGTTATACTCCAACTGCATGGGATAACAGGCATTTGCTTAATGTTATTGCCACGCGTCAATTCAAAAATAATTGGGAATTTGGAGTCAAATGGCGATTTGTAGGAGGCACACCATATACTCCATATGATCTTGATAAATCTACACTGGTTGAAGCATGGAACACGAAAGGACAACCTTACCTGGATTACAGCAGGTATAATGAAAAACGCTTTGACCCGTTTCACCAACTCGACCTGAGAGTGGATAAAGGTTTTTTCTTTAATACCTGGTCATTGATGGTATACCTTGATATTCAAAACGTGTATAATTTTAAAGGAGATGCACAAAATTATTATATCAATGAAGACGAAAACGGGAATGTACAATACATCGAGGGAAGCAATCCTCCACGATATGATTTACGCGAGATTAAAAATGAAGGACAGGGAAATATCCTGCCTACCATTGGTATTATGGTTGAATTTTAACATTAATATTACATGAATAAATATCTGCATTTCAAATACTTAAATAAATTCAATGTACAATTCTGCTTGTTCTTTTGCATTATTGTATGCTTTGCCTGTTCTACTTGCAGCTCGTATAAAGACAGCAAAACGCCTTCCTTAACAGATACAATAAATACATATACCAATATGGAAGGGATAAGCGTGTCCGTTGTTGTTAAAAAGGGAAAATCACATAATTATCCCTTGATGGCTATGTGGATTGAGGACACTTCCGGAAACTATATTCAATCAATATATGTTGCAGAATCCATTGCCAAGGGTTTTTTTGATCATGGTGAATCGTCCAAAGGCAAATGGAATCCCGGCCCAATACGCCGCCCGGCTGCACTCCCCTACTGGGCTCATAAAAGAGGCATAAAAGTAAACAATCTTTACGTACCTTCACAATCTCATCCCATGCCCGACGCGGTAACCGGACCGACCCCGTTAAACAATATCTATTTAAATTCCAAAATAACAGATCAAGAAATAACATCATTTAAAGTATTACTTGAAATAAATCAATCGTGGGACTGGAATGAATATTGGACAAATGATAAATATCCTGATGATGAGGACTATAAAACGTCCTGCCAGCCTGCCCTGGTCTACTCGTCTCCTGTTATTTCAGTAAAAAATCATATCAATACTTATCCCCTTCAAGCGATTGGACACAGCCATTACAGTGGGAAAAACGGCAAACTTTATACTGATTTAAGTACCATTACAACAGCATTGGAGATTATTGACACGGCTCACGTGGTAATTGATAAATAGTGTCCGGTTATAAAGTCCGAATTAGAGCCTCCCACGGGATTTGAACCCGCGACCTGCTCATTACGAGTGAGCTGCTCTACCGCTGAGCTAAAGAGGCTGATAATGTTGCGCTATAATTTATTTCTCAATGCTTTAATCCTTTTTAATAAAGGTGGATGTGAATAATTGAAAAACACGTATAATGGGTGCGGTGTCAAATTGCTTAAATTCTTTTTTGATAATTTCTTCAATGCATCAATGAGCGCTTCTCCTTCATAATGATCCCGTGCAAAACGATCTGCTTCATATTCATTTTTCCTTGACAAAATATTCATTCCCAATCCCAAAATAGTTGAAATCGGGCTATACAGGATACCAAACGCGATCACACCTATATGAAAACTTGGAATATTTGCACCTAATGCATTACTTAAAGCAGGATTGTTGATGAATAACGATAAAAGGAAAAACGTGACTCCCAGTTGAACTACAGAAATAGTCATGCCTTTGGCAGTATGTTTTTTAATGAAATGGCCTATTTCATGGGAAAGTACGGCAACAATTTCATTGTTCTTGAGATCGTTGATCAGGGTGTCAAACAGGACAATACGCTTTTGAGGCCCCAGCCCGCTAAAATATGCATTTGCCTTAGTAGAACGTTTAGATCCATCAATTTTATAAATGTTTTTTAATTTAAATCCTTCTTTTTTACTAAAATCTTCAATAGACTTCCTGAGTTCGCCTTCTTCGAGTGGTGTTTGCTTATTAAACAGCGGCACGATCAACCTGGAATAAAACATGGCAATAAAAAGAGTGAAAGCAGTTACAATGATCCAGCAATAAATCCAAAACATTTCACCAGTGCTTTGATAAAACCAAATGATAAGTCCAAGTATGCCGCCA
This sequence comes from uncultured Bacteroidales bacterium, assembly GCA_964413555.1. GTDB lineage: Bacteria > Bacteroidota > Bacteroidia > Bacteroidales > JBBRXJ01 > CAYMKE01. The sequence goes on from CAYPTK010000093.1 coordinate 5,848, forward strand.
CCCAGTAAGGCTCCCAGTATCCATCCTTTTATTTTATCCAGGATATATGTCCTGACAGTCGTGGTATTGAATCCATATTTTTCTTCAATGACAAACGTGTCGTAAATATCAAACGGGGTGCTGAAAATATCGGAAGCAAACCCGAGTACACCGAAAAACAATAGCCCTAACCATACAGGATGTTGCGTGTAATTCCGGAGCCATTCGTCAATATAACCAAACCCTCCAAATATCAAGATCAATAATATAAGAGCTGTACTGATCGTGCTTTTTATATTGGATATCTTCATATTTTCACGTTGATAATTTTGGGATTTTTTATATTCTTCTTCGTCATAAATCCCTTGTACTTCTGAAGGCAATTCACTGCTCCATTTCGTTGTATTAAGATAATCCAAAAACAGAGATAACAGGTAATCAAAAATAATGATCGCGATAATGATGTAAAGGATAGTAATATACATGATTTAAAATAGTTTGATCTTTTAATATTAAGAATACAAAGATATTTAACTTTTATTATTGATGGAAAGGTTTTATATCATTTTTGTATTTTTTGAAAAAATTTTCAGGTTAAAAGGTTAATTTTGGATTCATTTTGAAAATAAAAACTAAACGTATGGCATTGATCAGGACTTTAAAAAATCAATTAGAAGGTGATGTATATACAGACCAAAAAATGAAGATACTGTATGCTACAGACGCGTCTGCATACAGGGAGATACCGGAAGCCGTGATACGCCCGAAAAACAAAGAGGACATCAGGAAGATTATTGATTTTTCCATCCAGCATAATAAATCTATTATCCCGAGGGCTGCCGGCACTTCTTTGGCCGGGCAAGTAGTTGGTAAAGGAATGGTGGTTGACATTTCCAAATACATGAATAAAATACTGGAATTTAACAAAGAAGAACAATGGATTAAAATCGAACCCGGTGTCAACCTCGAAGAACTCAACAACTATTTAAAACCTCATGGATTAATGATTGGCCCGGAAACATCTACTGCAAACCGTTGCTTGATGGGAGGAATGGTTGGGAACAATTCATGCGGTTTGCATTCACTCGTGTATGGCAGTATCCGCGATCATTTACATTCTATAAAAGCCTTTTTAAGCAATGGTGAAGAGGTTGAATTTCATGAATTATCAGATGAAGGATTCCATGCCAAATGCAAAGGAAATACGCTTGAAAGCAAAATATACATGAATATCCGTGACATGCTTTCTGTCCAGGAAAATCAGGAAGAAATCAGGAATCAATACCCGGACCCTGAATTAAAACGCCGGAATACCGGATATGCCATAGACCTATTACTGGAAACCTCACCTTTTGGCAATCCTTCACGGAATTTTAACTTTTGTGATTTAATTGCCGGATCAGAAGGCACGCTTGCATTTATCACGGAAATAAAGATAGGGCTTGTACCCCTCCCTCCTGCTCACAAAGCTCTGGTATGCGTGCATTGCAACAGCGTGAAAGATGCATTAAAAGGAAATCTTATCGCGTTAAGGCATCACCCGATGGCCATTGAACTAATGGATCATGAAATACTTGAACTCACGAAAGACAACCGGGAACAGATGAAAAACCGTTTTTTTATCCAGGGCGATCCCGGGGCCATCCTCATTATAGAATTTGCCTTTGACACGAAAGAAAAAATTGATAAAACGGCCAAAGCTCTTGAAAAAGATATGCGCGATGCCGGTATCGGCTATCATTTTCCGGTGGTATATGGGCCTGACATACCAAAGGTCTGGAACCTGCGAAAATCAGGACTGGGTGTTTTATCCAACCTGCAGGGAGATGCAAAACCCGTGTCAGTAATAGAAGACACTGCTGTAATCCCTGAAAAACTACCCGGTTATATTGATGAGTTTGACCAACTATTAAGTCGCTATAACCTACGTTGTGTTTACCATGCACATATTGCAACAGGTGAACTACACCTGCGCCCCATACTAAATTTAAAGGATAAAAAAGATGTCCGGATATTTCATGATATTGCAGAAGAAACAGCCAAACTGGTTAAAAAATATAATGGCGCGTTAAGTGGTGAACACGGTGATGGCAGGTTAAGAGGTGAATTCATCCCGTTGTTGATTGGAGAAAAAAACTATGAACTGCTCAGAAAGCTAAAACATACTTGGGATCCTCAAAATATTTTCAATCCTGAAAAAATCATTGACACCCCTCCCATGAACACGAGCACGCGATATGAACCCGGGGCTGAATCAAAACATTTTGATACAGTATTTGATTTCTCAGAAGCCGGCGGGTTGTTAGCAGCAGCAGAAAAATGCAATGGAACGGCAGACTGCAGGAAAACATCAAAGATTGGCGGTACCATGTGCCCCAGTTATATGGCAACACTTGATGAAGACAAGACAACTCGTGCCAGGGCTAATATCTTACGTGAATTTTTAACACGATCAACAAAGAAAAATCCCTTCAATCAAAAAGATATCTATGATGTAATGGATTTATGCCTCTCGTGCAAAGCATGTAAAACCGAATGCCCTGCAAATGTAGATGTAGCAAAATTAAAAGCGGAATTCCTTCAGCATTATTATGATGCAAACGGGGTGCCCCCGCGTTCATTGCTTATTGCAAATATATCAAAGATCAATGCTCTTGGAAGCCGGTTTCCAAAAATCACGAACTTTTTTCTGGGAAATCCGCTCACTTCCAAACTTTTCGCGATAATGACCGGCTTTTCAACAAAACGGAAAATGCCATTATTGCAAGACATAACCCTCAAAAAATGGATTTCACGGTATGTAAATGAACTAAATCAAAATACCACCCAGAAAAAAAGAGTCTGTTTATTCAATGATGAATTCACCAATTTCAATGACACGTGTATAGGTGTAAAAACCATCCGGTTATTAAATAAACTTGGGTATAAAGTCATTATCCCGGATGTAAAAGAAAGTGGCAGGACATACCTTTCGAAAGGACTGATCCGAAAAGCGAAAAAATTTGCAGATTACAATACAGGTAAATTAAGTCAGCTGGTAAACAGCAACCATCCGCTCGTGGGGATCGAACCCTCTGCTATATTGGCATTCAGGGACGAATATCCTGAATTAACAAGCATAAATTTACAATGTGCTGCAAAAGAAATTGCAAGACATGCCTTTACCATTGATGAATTTATTGCTGATGAAATGAAAGCAGGAAATATCAAAAAAGACCAGTTCACGAGTAATTCACAACATATAAAGCTGCATGGGCACTGCCAGCAAAAAGCAGTCTCGTCAACTGCCCATACCTTATACATGCTTTCATTCCCTGAAAATTATTCTGCAGAAGAAATTCCTTCAGGATGCTGTGGCATGGCCGGGTCATTCGGTTATGAAAAGGAACACTATGAATTATCCATGAGAATCGGTGAAATGGTATTATTCCCTGCCGTGAGGGAAGCCGGGGAAGACACCATCATTGCAGCCCCGGGTACAAGCTGCCGACAGCAGATTAAAGACGGAACTGGAAGAGATGCCATGCACCCGGTGGAAATATTGTATGAAGCGTTAAAATAAAAAAAGCTGCCATTGGGCAGCTTTTTTATATGGATTGTTATTGTCTTTATTATTAATTACCCAATAAATAAGCAAAACTAAGTTGAATGACAGAATTTGTCGTTGTACTTTCAGGGGTTTCTCCATCGTATTTAGGATTGAGATTTCCAAATCCCAAACCATAAGCAGCTTGAATCTGGATTGCACCAGCTTTGAATCCTAATCCGGCATTAACACCAAAATCCATAGCATTGATTGGAATAAGAGCCGCGCCTGCATCTTTTGCATCACCGACAAATTGAACATCTGTCTCGCCGGACATATCAAATCCCATATCTTCTAATTCATCTCCACCATCCATTTCCATTTTATATTTGCCAAAAAGCCCATAAGCAAAATAGGGCCCTGCAAAAATTTGAAACTGGTTATCTCCCATATCTATTCCATAGACTATATTAACAGGAATCTCTAAATAATTTAAACTTAATGTTGTTGTTGCAGTTATGCCTCCTGCACTTTCAGAATACCTGTATCCTTTCATTGATAACATAAGCGCTGGTTGAAGCCCGAGATTATCGGAAAAAGCCATATGAGCCATTCCCCCGATTTGTCCTCCAATTTTTAAACCAGCATCTTCAACATCATCTCCAGAAATAGTTGCCAAATTTAACCCTGCCTTAGGGCCAAAAGAAACCTGTGCATTTAGACTCATGACTGCTGTAAGACAAACAGCAAAACTTAGACAAAATAATTTTCTTTTCATAACAATTAATTTTTTTTTTAAAATGCCTACTCTTTTAAAAGCTTTTCGGCTTACGCTTATAAAAAAACAGTACAATTATAAAAAAAAAATATATAATTAGCAAAATTTCATGAATATTTTTTTGCTGATTTCATCTTTCATCAAGCATTTCATTCTTTACGCTTGTAGTGTTGATGCCATGCACCCGGTGGAAATATTGTATGAAGCGTTAAAATAAAAAAAGTTGCCCAATGGCAGCTTTTTTATATATTTTGTTATTTGTCCTGAATTAGTCCGGGTAGAGCGGCTCATTACTTTACCGCTCCCCCACAGATCCGTACGAGCG
>CAYPTK010000094.1:0-10319 GCA_964413555.1 uncultured Bacteroidales bacterium
TTATTGATCAGTTCCATGATGACCACGGTCTTACCAACCCCGGCTCCTCCAAATAATCCAACTTTTCCTCCCTTCGTATACGGTTCAATAAGGTCAATCACTTTAATTCCCGTGTATAAAATTTCCGTGTCTGTATTGATGTCTTCAAATTTTGGCGGTTCGGTGTGTATCGGGTATCCTTTTTCTTTTGATATAGGATCCAACCCGTCAATTGTATCACCTATTACATTAAATAATCTTCCCCTGGTTTCTTCGCCTACCGGCATTTTAATCGGTTGTCCTGTTGAAATGGCTTCCATACCCCTGGATAACCCGTCAGTTGCATCCATCGCTACACAACGTACTGATTCTTCACCAATATGCTGTTGGCATTCAACAACAAGTGTTTCGTTTTCCCCGGTAATAATCTCAATGGCATCATAAATCTTGGGAAGGTCACCTCCACTTTTTTCAAAACTAATATCCACAACAGGCCCGATCACCTGTATAACTTCTCCTTTATTTTGTGGCATAATGATAGAATATTTAAATTAAAGTAAAGTAATTCAACAAATATAATATTTTTAACAATTCATTGTTCCTTTCAATGAAAATATTTTATATTATACCGGTTATCTTGCAGAATCACACTCGTATAGACATTCGTCATGAAGGACAAACATCATGGCCTCTCTATATGCTAATAACCCTGGTTTTGGATATCCTGTCATGCCAACCCGAATCGTCGGACCCTAAAAAAGATAACGGTTCAAAAGGAATGAAGCGGCACAAAGTCCTTATCAGGATTGTTCCATACCCCGGTTTTTTGCCCTGCTCGTTAACAACTTTAGTCTTAGTAATATATTTGCCAATTGACCTGCCTGTCATTGCCTCGATTGTAGAATAATAAACAAGAACTATAAAATAATACACGAGGTACGCGACTACTTTATTATCTGCAGAATAAAACGAATAAGAATCGGGAAAGAAAATCGCGATAAGAATTCCGAAATAAGCCATGAATAAAACGCTTAAAATAATAATAAAAACAAAATCCAAAAAATAGTTAGCAAACCTTTTTTCTTTACCGGCCGTTTTATTGATCAGTTCATTCTTTTCTGTTTTTGCCTCAACTTCTTGTTTAATGTCCTCATTTTCTTCATAAGAGTCGCATTTGGGATCAAAATCAGCAACCTGGTTTGTTAACCCGCAAATGATTCCATGCTTGAAACTAAACGACTGGTTTTTACACACTTTGCAAAACTTTAATTGTTCTATCCTGTCCATAATTTTTTAAAATTTAAAATTTTACATCAATTTATTATTGTTTCAACAGTTTTATTTTTCTTCATTTTCCCGAACTGGCAAATCAACCAGGGTATCTCTTGCCATATGCCTGGTTATAGAAGAATAAAATGAATACAGTATATCTTTTTCCGGCCGGAGTTTAATTGTTTTCTGAATTGTATCAAAATACACGATCATTTCCTGGTATTTTCCTTTCTTTATTGAATCATAAAGCATCTGCATCTGCAGGTGCACGGTTCCAAAACCAGCAATTGTATTGAGACCCCTGAATATACTTTTATCTATATCCACCGCGGATATCCAAAACGAAGAATCATTGATCCGGTGATCAAAAAAATAAAGATCTTTATATTTGCTGACAGTTCCTGCAAAAAGCGTGTCACCCGAGGAATAATCAATAATGTAATTGTACCTGTTACCCGGGTTGAATGATACTTCACAGGTTAACGTGTCCTCGTTGGCCACCAACGTGAACCGGTCACCCAGTTTCCAATGTAAATTCTTATCCCGTTTCGGGAAGGGAGTATTGAATGAAATTTCTCTTTTATACTCATCCTCTCGCGCTTCCTTGCATCCAGAAAAGATAAGCATGAAAATGGAAAACATCATCAGTAAGGTATAATGAATATTATAAAAAATTAACAATTGCATAGATATTCAGGAAAACATTTTGTCAAATATATCAAAAAAATTAAAATAATTATTAAATAAGATATCAAAATAATTCGCCTTTCCCAATTGTTTTTTATAATTTTGAACATCCATCAACCAAAACATATTGAGTCATGCAAAAATTATTGATTGTCATTTTAGTCACCATTATCCTGGTCTTGATGTTTGCTCTTCAAAACCCCGGGGAAGCAGAACTGAAGTTTGCTTTTTGGGAATTTACAACACCACCGGCTTTGATCGTGTTGGTCTCTGTTTTTCTTGGAATCATTATTGGCATGGCTTTTGTTTACCCTACAATCAGGAAACGTAACAAAAAAATTGACAAACTGAGCAACAATTTACAAGAGTTCAGAACCAAAGAACGGGATAACGTGGAAGAAGAAACCAAACACACGAATAAAGAAGATCATTTTTGAAACATATTAAGAAATATAAATCACCACTCATCATAATCCTATTTGCAGGTTTCATCACGTCCTTATCCTATTCACAAAGTCCCTGGTTACAGCCACCCGGCAAGCTATATGCACAAACCGGTTACTACATTATTCCACGATATAATTCCTTGTTTCTAAGAAGCGGAGAATCAAGAGAATTAGATACCTATATCACCAATAATACCATCCAATGTTTTGGTGAATACGGTTTGAATAAACATAATGCATTGGTTTTAAAACTTCCTTTCAAGATCATGGCCTCCTCGGAATACAATGCTCAATTATCCGGCTTTGGTAATATCTCGGCAGGGTTTAAACAATCTCTTATCAAAAAAGACATGCTCCTTACCGCGCATCTTAATATTCAACTTCCTACCGCTGCAAATAACACCAGAAATGGATTACGCACGGGGTACGATGCATGGTCTTTCAATCCAATGGTTAGCACGGGAAAAGGTTATGGAAACGCTTATTTCCAGGCATACATCGGCACGTGTATCCGCACCAATCATTACAGCACTTTATTACAAGCCGGGGGCGAAACCGGCTACAAACCTCTGCATTGGCTGTGGAGCATTGTATATATAGACTGGCTTTATTCAACGCGCGACGGAACCAGGACACCATCACGAGACCAACCATTCACTGCTCTCTACGTGAATGATGAAGAATATTTCGCGTGGGGCATGAAATTCATTGCAGAATTCTCAGAACATTTTGGAATCATTACAGGATTTGCCGGATCATTCAGCGGCCACCTTGTAGCACATTCACCCTTAATTCACATCGGGGTGTTTAAAAAATAATTCAAAAAGAATTTTGATATCTCGTTCTTATTTCATTAATTTGTCACATGTATGTATAAATATATCTATATTTTTTAATATCGCTAAACCCTCAAATCATGAAAACATTATTTTTACTTTATATACTGGCCATTAACGGCTTTTCATGTTTGAGTTGTGACTCGGCAACTGCAAAAGAAGAAACTTCAAATGCTCCTTCTCACCAACTATGGGATGAATTAGTAAGTAAGCATGTAAGTGAAAGTGGAAAAGTAGATTATAAAGCATTTATAAATGACAAAGATAAATTTGAACAATACATCTCGATACTTACAAGTTCACACCCCGTTAAGCAATGGTCAAAAAATGAAAAAATGGCATATTGGATCAATGCCTACAACGCGTTTACCATAAAACTTATCCTGGATAACTGGCCGGTAAAAAACATTAAAAATATCGGGGGAGGCCAATCTCCCTGGGACATTGAATTCATTAAAATCGGGGAGCATACTTATGATTTGAATGCCATTGAACACGAAATCCTGAGAAAAGAGTTCAATGACCCTCGCGTTCATTTCGCCGTGAACTGTGCTTCAGTATCATGCCCCAAACTTCTAAACGAAGCATATACCGCTAAAAAACTCGACCAACAACTTACAGCACGAGCAAGGGATTTTATTAACCATACATCAAAAAACAGTATTAAAAAAGATAAAATCATCATATCCAAAATTTTTAAGTGGTATGAAGAAGATTTTACCGGTAACGGCAGTTTAATTGATTATATCAATCAATACAGCAATATACAGATCAATAAAAATGCAAAAATCGAATACAAACCTTATAATTGGTCTTTAAATAATTAATTCATGTTTTTTTTATAAAAAAATATATATTTACACCGAAAATGAGTTTACAACATTATCACTCGACACCACGCGATACCATTATTTCAAAGTCCGTTATCCGTTACATGTTAACATGTATAACGGTCGGACTGTAAAGCACTTATTTTTTATATTTTAATTGTAGTGGAAAAATCAATAAATACACAACTGAACAGCACACCGCCGGATTTAAGGTAGTTATAGCGGGGCTGAAAAATTTTTATGCATATGAACCGGGCCATGACAAATACATTGACACGCTCTTCGGATGATTATTTCAATATCATTCAGTGTTACAGGGTCAATAAATTACAAGATCATGGCGAGCTCCCCGCCGTTAACGGGGCAAGCTATCTGACCATTAAGAATTAAAAAATAAACAGATGAATCATACCAATGATATTTTAATTATTTTCATGAAAAACCCTATTAAGGGAGCGGTTAAGACCCGTCTGGCAAAAGACATTGGAGAAGAGCCTGCACTTGCTATTTATAAAAAATTAATTGAACACACCATCAAAATAACCAAACCATTGGGGTTTGATAAAGTTGTATGTTATTCGCAATTCATTGACAGAATGGACGAATGGAGTAATAAAAAATACAAAAAAATAAAACAAACAGGAGATGACCTGGGCGAGCGCATGAAAAATGCATTTCTCGATTATTTTAAACAAAACTACAACAAGGCTGTTATTATTGGAACCGACTGTTATCAATTAACCACGGGGATCATCGAGTCGGCATTCAACAAACTCGATGAATCTGACATGGTATTCGGGCCAGCAAATGATGGCGGTTATTATTTGTTGGGAATCAAATCCATGCATTATCCTTTATTTTACAATAAATACTGGGGTACAGATACAGTACTTAAAGAAAGCATTGACGATGCCAATGAAGCAGGCCTCTCTTTTCAGCTTCTGGACCAATTAACAGATATTGATATTGTTAGCGATCTTGACGAGTCTCCTTCATTAAAAGATAGCATTTCTACAAAAACATGAAAAATACACGCGACACGTTCATTCATTTCTTAAACCATAAAACAGATACATATTATAAATTCTTACCCTGTTTCATCCCGTTAAACGAAACAAGTAATTCCTTAAAAACTATTTACCCGAAACAAGATGTTAACAATACAAACGACCCTCCTTAACCTTCATTATTAAAAACAACAAAATCATGATATCAAATTACCAGCGAATTGTTTTTAACGACATTCCTGTTTATATTGACAGTGAAAAACCGGATTGGTTTATCCCAACGCGAAAAAGCGATTTCATCCTGGCAAAAACCATACAAAACATATCTCGTGATGAAATCGCGGAACAATATTCAAAACAATTCTCATTCCCATTTGAACATGCATCCACGCTAATCAATAAATTGATTTCCCGTTTTAACGACTCTTCTTCGCCCGGAACTATTTATAAAGGGCGCGATAAATACAGGGCGCTAAATCACGTGAAAGAATGCTGGTTTCATATCACGAATCAATGCAATATGTCGTGCCGGCATTGCCTGTTTTGCTCCACCCCGGGTAATCAAACCACCATGCCTTATCACGATATCATAGAAAGCATAAACACGTTACATGACACGGGATGCCGCGTTTATTATTTTACCGGCGGGGAACCATTCATCCATCCTGATTTCAAAAAAATATGCAATCATATTCTTCAAAAACACGACACGTTCGTTGTAGTACTCACGAACGGTAAAAATATTCAACAATTTGAACAATGGCTCCGGGAGATACCAAAAACCCGTTTTTATATCCAGTTAAGTGTTGACGGGATGGAGGAAAACCATGATGCAATTCGTGGAAAAGGCTCGTTTCAAAACATGTCCGGCTCCCTGGCCTTTCTTACACAACTTGGATTTCCTGTCTCCCTGGCTATGGTAGTGAATAATGATAATGTACACGAGATGAAATCATTGGTTTCATTTGCACAACAACATCAGGTAAAGAACCTGCATTACATGTGGTTGTTCAACAAAGGCAATGCAAAAAATGATATGTTTGCCAATCCCGAAACCATATTTAAAGAGCTCCGGGAAGCCGGCACGGCAGCTCAAAAATCAGGAATAACAATTGATAACCTCGAGATATTCAAATCACAGGTATACTCCCTGCCCGGAACAAAATTTGATATAAATAATGCAGGATGGGAAAGCATCGCGATAGCTCCGGATGGTAATATATACCCTTCTCCTGCCCTCGTTGGCGAAAAAAACATGATTGCCGGCAACATTAGTGACGGGATAGAACATGTTTGGAAAAACAGCAATGTAATGCAACAAATAAGAACGGCAACATTGATCAATGACGAATCATTAATGCATGACCCGTTAAAATATCTTACAGGAGGCGGAGATATTGATCATAGTTTTATTAATAAACAAAAATTAGTAGGAGCGGATCCATATCAACCATTATACAATAACATTGTCTTACATTTGTTGACAAATGGCAACACGCTTAAAAACTTTCAACAGAACACGTCTATTGGCCTGATAAAACGCATGGGCGAAAAGCTATATGATTGTGACGAGAGCCGGGCATCGGTCGGATTTACACACTCGAACTGTGTCTTATCATTACCAGGACACGATGGATATACTTCCGTCCGTTCCTTTTATTCATCTGCTGCCGAACAGGTAAACGAAGAAATTGCAAATCCGGTACAATATGATGAGCACGAACTTGAAGGAATCCCGGAAGAAGCCCGTGTAAGAAGTTACGGATGCGGCAGCCCGGTGATGGATTGCAACCTGCATGAAGGAGAAACACTGGTTGACCTGGGAAGTGGTACCGGTACTGAATGCTTTATAGCTGCTAAAAAAGTCGGGAAAAAAGGATCCGTACATGGTATTGACATGGCTGACAACATGCTGAAAATTGCTACCTTATCAGCACAAAAGCTTGCTCAAAACACGGGATATGCCAACGTGCAATTCCATAAAGGATTCCTTGAACAAATCCCGCTCCATGATGAAACCGCAGACATCGTCATCTCAAATTGTGTGATCAACCTGTCTCCTGATAAACGGCAAACATACAATGAAATCATGAGGATTTTAAAACCCGGGGGCAGAATGTGCATTGCTGACATTGTTTCAGCTGATCACATACCCCTGGACATCAAATACAATGAGAAACTAAGAGGAGAATGCATTGGCGGGGCCATGAGAGAAAACGAGTTAATGGACCTGCTTGAAGACTCGGGATTTGAAAATATATATATTGTCAAACGCTTTTTATACCGACAAATCAAAGGTTTCAACTTCTACTCCCTGACTTACAGTGCACTTAAGCCGTCTCATCAAAAAGAAATGAAAACATTGGTTTACAGGGGGCCTCATGAAAGCATCACGTTGGAGCCAGGTGTTATTTTATCCAGGGGAATTAGTCAAACCGTAAAAATATCTAAAGGCCAATCATTTGATGATGCTATCATGGCACTCGGCCACGATGGAAACCCCGAAAATATTGAACAGGAAGTATCGTGTAGTTGTTTCACGGCACCGGAAGAACAACAAAATGGCCATAAACAACAAATTATCGAAACACACCATAAAGGATGCGTGGTTTGTGGCACAGAACTTGCTTATCTCGAGAATAACAAAGAACAAACATGCTTTTATTGCAAAAAAACAGAAAAGGCAAATACCGTTTGTAATAACGGTCATTACGTGTGCGATGAATGCCACGGCAAAGATGCAGCAGAATTTATTAAAACGTTTGCAAAAAAAGCAGCATACAGTGATATGATTGAAATGATGGAAAAAATACGTGAACACCCATCCATGCAGATCCACGGCCCTGAACATCACTCGATGGTTCCGGCTATCATGTTGTCTGTTTATAAAAATTCAGGAGGCAAGGTTAGCAATGAAGACATTGATACAGCTGTAGAACGGGGGCAAACGATTGCCGGTGGCTCATGTGCTTTCATGGGAGTATGTGGTGCTGTAACCGGTGTGGGCACAGGATTTTCTATCCTTATGAAAGCAAACCCGTACAAAGCAAAAGAGAGGAAAATATTACAAAATATCACCAAAGAAGTACTTGAAGAAATCGCGGGATTCGAAGCTGCCCGGTGTTGCCAGCGAGATTGTTTTGTTGCATTGAAAGCTGCATCAAAACTGTCATCTGCCATCCTGGGGAAAACACTTTTGGCTGACTATCATATGGCCTGCACTCAATACGCGGATAACAAGGAATGTATTGGGGCTCGTTGCCCTTTATGGGAAAAAAACAACCATTCATGATATGAAACTGTCGAACTTTAAAAATTCCCTGGTATAAAACATTAAGAATATATATTTACATTAACCCGGTTAAATTTTCATACTTTTATAACATTCAATAAAACACGAAGACATGGATTGTAAAAAAACAAATCACCTGTTCGCCAAAGAAATCACCAAAGGGCTTACATCAAACCCTAAATACATTTCATCAAAATTCCTGTATGATGAAAAAGGAGATAAATTATTCCAGGAGATCATGAACATGGATGAATATTACGTGACAGATGCAGAACATGAAATCATAGAACGATACAAAGATGAATTTTTAAAGATATCTGACAATGGGCATCATTTTAAACTTATTGAACTGGGTGCCGGTGATGGTGTAAAAACAAAAGTATTATTGAAGCATTTCATGAACCAAAAAGCCAATTTCTCATATATCCCGGTTGATATTTCTGGTAACGTGCTCAAAATCCTTGAAACAAACATTCGGAAAGACATGCCTGACATCAACATGGAAACCGTTGAAAAAGAATACTTTGACGCGCTTGATTATATCCGGAAAAGCAAACGGGGCATGAACATCGTGCTTTTCATGGGAGGAAATATTGGCAATTTCAGTTATAAAGAAGCCCGGGACTTTTTAGCCGACCTTCGCACATCACTAAGCCTGGGAGATGTGCTGATCATTGGTTTTGACCTTAAAAAAGACCCTCAAAAGATATTGAATGCTTACAACGACAGGCAAGGGATCACGCGGGAATTTACATTAAACATTATAGACCGGGTAAACCGTGAGCTGGGAGCTGACTTTAACAAACAAAATTTTTATCATTACCCGTTTTACGACCCCCTTAAAGGAGAAGTAAAAAGCTTTATTGTAAGCAAGAAAAAACAGGAAGCCAAAATCAATGAATGTGATTTAACCGTGAAATTAGAAGAAGGAGAACCCATCTTTACTGAAATTTCCAAAAAATACAGCCTTCCTGAAATCGAAAAACTGGCTATTGAAACCGGGTTCATGGTTGTGAATAACTATTTTGATCAAAATCAGTATTTCGTGAATTCAATTTGGAAAGCAACGGATAAGTCTTCGTTTATGCATGAGATGGAATAAATAGCGCATGCCCTGTCATGGTAATATTAACAACTTATCAGCCTTGGAAAATTCCTGCACTGGATATTTCATGATCTGGGGATATATCCGCCCGTTTTCCAGCTTCCGTTACCGAATCATCATCAACCTTATTATACGTGTAGTTTAATAATCAACTGTTTATAATTAAAAATCAAAAAAACTAGAAATCATTAACCCAGGGTATATTTTTTTTTGTAAGTTTGCGTATATATAGTTATTAATTTAAATTTATTTGTTATGAAAAACTTTATCTTACCTTTAATCAGTGTATTCATTTCCATGAATGCTGTTGCTCAAACAGTAAATTGTACAAGCAGTTCACCAATTTGTGCAGGAGGAGATACTTTATATTTATCCGAAACAGGGGGTGATGCACAAAATTGGCAATGGGAAGGGCCAAACGAATTTTCCTCAACCACACAATCCCCATTTATTGCAAATCCTGATGAATCGTATTCAGGATTATATTATGTAACCATTACTGACATCAATAGCAATGAAGCTATTGATTCTGTAGATGTAACAATATATTCTCAGCCGGGAATTAATGCTTTTAGCAATTCCCCGGTATGTGAAGGTGAAGACATTAACCTGGCCGAGGATGGTGGCGATGCATGCACGTGGACCTGGGGTGGCCCGGTTAATTCAATATTTCAGAACCCCGTTATTTCATCAGCTACTGTCAGCAATTCAGGTAGATATATAGTCACTATCACAGATGCCAATGCCTGTATAAACACCGATACAGTTGATGTTGCCGTTAATACTGCCCCTACTATTAGTATTACATCAGGCCCTACATGTTCAGCGAGTTTAATCACTTATTCATTGGAAGTAACAGTAAGTG
>CAYPTK010000095.1:0-10197 GCA_964413555.1 uncultured Bacteroidales bacterium
ATTAATAGTGTTTTATATCGATCTTTATCGTTTTGCGGTGAATTTTTCGGGTTAAGTTAGACAGGGTTGTCTTTTTGATATATTATTCATCCTTCCGGTTATGAATTTTTTTTATTATCTTCGGTTTTTTAACTTTTGTGATAAAATTTATTAAACACATATGACTAAAGCGTACATGCTAAGAATCCAATATATAGGAAAAGATTATCTTAATGACCTTTTAAAATAAAATATAAACATATGAACCGAGCCATGACAAATTCTTTAACACACGCTGGGATGATTATAAATATCCTCATAGTAACGTGTATGACAAAAATATAAACTCATGGCGAGCTCCATATGACCATTGAAAATTTAAAAATAAACATATGAAACATCTCATCATTGCATTCGCTTTCATCCTGGTATTCCAATGTATAAATGCAAGCGTTCCAGCGCCCGACACGGCAGGAGTACAACAACTAAGTACAGGCCAGTTCACATTTATTGAAGGCCCGGCATGGGATGGAGAACAGTATTTGTATTTTACTGATATCCCGGAAAATAAAATTCATAAATACTCTGTTGAAGGAGGGTTCGAACTGTTTTTGGATAACACATCCGGGGCCAACGGCCTATGGTATAGCGGTGATTCCATCATTGCCTGCCAGGGAGGGGCTAATAGTGTTGTGGCGTTGGATACCAATGGCACCATTACCAGTGTTTTGGCCAGTGATTACCAGGGTACACCATTCAACAGTCCCAATGACCTGGTGATGGATCAACACGGGGGTATTTATTTTACAGACCCGGTGTTTGGAGGGACAACCAACATGGTCGAATCTGTCTATTACATTGCAGATGACGGAACTGTTACCCGCCTGATTGACGAACTGGTAAAGCCCAACGGGGTAATCATCTCAAACGATGGCCAGACATTATGGGTCGTGGACACGTATGATCAATATGTTTTTTCATGGCACATAGATGCCCCCGGGACGATCAGTCAAAAAGATACTTTTGCCCTGTTGCAATTGGCTTCGGGGAATACAGACAACCATTCAGGTGCCGATGGACTGGCCGTGGATAAACTCGGGAACCTCTATGTTACCACTGAAATTGGTGTACAGGTGTTTCACTCAACGGGCGATTCCCTGTTTACAATCCAGGTGCCTGAAAAACCAACAAACTGTACCTTTGGAGGCGACAGCCTGGATATTCTTTACATTACTGCAAGGACAAACCTGTACAGTATTGAGATCGACTTTCCGGAACAAGCACCGGTTCAGGGCTATGTTCCCGGGTCAAATAAGAATGATATAAGCCTGAATTATGAAAAAACAGGAGTCCGGTTGAATAAGCTTCCTGAAAATACCAAGATTGATGTTTATGATATGACAGGCAAACGTGTTTCTTCAAACAAGGTAAAATCCTCAACCCATTTCATTCAAAAAGGAGGGAAGCCTTCTGGCCTGTATATTGTAAAAATTATATCAACGGATCAACAGCAGATAGTTAAAATTGTATTGTAATTTTTTTGGAAGTAATAATAGTAAAAAAAGATGTGTCTTGAAAAAGGCCAAGAAGCATTAAAAATTTGGATTTTAGTTTTGGAGGGCAATTATTACCTTTGCCTTAAGAAGTCAGCAAATGAATTGTAGCATATAATATCATTATTCTGGATACTCAGAATCAAATTCCTCTGAAATGTTGGTAGAACTGATATTAAAAACAACAAAATAAAATGCGTTACCTCTTAAATGTTTTAATCCCGGTTTTTTTCCTGATAACACTCTCCAACGCGCGAGGCAGCGGTTCATATTGCAATGAGATTAAAACCCTCACGGGAGTATTGGACAGCATGCATTATCAACCAGTGCGAATAGATGAAGAATTAAGCGAAGACATCCTCCGTCGCTTTATTGGCACAATAGATCCGTATGGATTATTATTTACCCGGCATCACATTGCAGCATTATCAAAACCCTATCATCAAAATGAACAGCTGTTTCATGAAAAAGCCTGTCAATTATTGGACAATATCATTCCTTTATATAAAAAAAGGCTTTTACTGGCTGATTCGCTTATTCAAACAATTGCGTCACGGCCATTTGATATATATTCCGGCCGCCCCATCCTGTTTGCATCCCGCGATACGTTTTCATATCCGGCAGATGAAGTAGCCCTGCGTGAGCGATGGGAACGCTGGCTTGCATATAATTACCTTTCGCGTTTGTACTCGGGTTATCTCGAACACGATACCACCGGGAAGTTTACAAAAGACAGCATCAGAAAGTATGAACCGGTTATCAGAGAAGAGGTAAAGACGGAAAAACAATGTAAGCTTCACCATTTTATAAATCATCCGACGGGGTTTGACAATTTTGTTTTTTCCATGTTGATGAATACAATCACGCGTTTTTATGATCCTCATACAATGTATTTTTCAGACGATGAAAAACGATTATTTGAACAGGGCATCTCTAAAGAAGATTATTCATTTGGCATCAAATTAAAGCAGGACAAAGACGGGAATATTCAAATTTCGAAGCTCGTTCCGGGCGGGCCGGCATGGAAATCCGGTGAATTAAACAAAGGGGATATTTTGGTGAAAATTCAATATGAAGGAGAAAAAGCTACCGGCCTGTCTTGTTCCAATATTTATGAAGTGAAAGAATTATTTCGCTCACGGGTAGGTAAAACAATGAATCTGACAGTCAGAAAAGTCAATGGGAAAATAAAGACTGTATCATTAATCAAAGAAAAATTATTGCTGGATGATAATATGATCACCAGTTTTATCCTGGAAGGAGAACAAAAGATTGGCTACATTTCTTTACCGGGTTTTTATACCCAGTCAGAACAGGAAAACATGCCCGGATGCTCTAATGACATGGCAAAAGAAATCCTCAAGCTCAAACGTGAACATATTGACGGGTTGATCCTCGATGTGCGGAATAACTCGGGAGGGTCTATGTTAGAAGCCATTCAACTCACGGGCATCTTTATTGACCAGGGCCCGGTATGCATTTCCAGGATAGAAAATGGAGAAGTGAGGGTCCAAAAAGACATGAACCGGGGCAGCATTTATGATAAACCCCTGTTGATTTTGGTCAACCGCCTGAGTGCTTCGGCATCAGAGCTTCTGGCCGCCACTTTACAGGATTATAACCGGGCGGTTATCGTGGGAACCACCACCTATGGAAAAGGCACAGCTCAAATCGTGTTGCCGTTAGTTCCATCCATTACTGATTATACCACATTGCATGATGAACCGGATGCCGATGGTTATATTAAACTAACCATTAGTAAATTTTATCGTGTCACCGGGAAAAGCCATCAAAAAAAAGGGGTGGTGCCGGATATAAGCCTTCCTGACAACATGAGCTATGTCCGCCATCATGAATCAAATAACCCCACCGCGCTGGCAGCTGACACGATCAATAAAGAAACCTGGTATACACCGCTCCCGGCATTACCCGTTCAGCAACTGGCAGAAAAAAGCGCGAAAAGGGTACAACAAGACACCCATTTTATACAGATCACGCGGGTATGTGATACCCTGTCAAACATGACAGGCCACCAGCGTATCATTATTCCGCATCTTGATTCGTTCATGGTAAATACGTACCGGGAAAAATATTTATTAAGATCGTTGGAACATTATAATACCCGTGAAAGCCGGGCGTATACTGTTCAAAACAGCGCGTTTGACCAACCGCTCATTCGTATGAACCCATACAGGAAAGAAATGTATAAGAAATTGAGAAAAAACATTAAAAAAGATATCTATATTGAAGAGGCATATTTTATATTACAGGATTTGATAAAAGCCGGGGTGGGTAAAGAGTAAATCTTACTGAATACATCTAAATTTAAAAAGATGTTTTACGCGGGATTAAGTGCAAAACATCATATGGGAACGACAAAAAATGAACTGACAGCTACTGAAAAAACATGTAACAAAACACGTTCTGTTCCCTGTTTGTCTTCTTACCTTCATACTTCGGCTTCGTAAAATAATCATCAAGCCCGGTATATTTTTTAAAAAAAATTGTATATTCGTGTATGTAAACAAAAGAATTATAGAAATACAAATTTAATTTGCTAATTATTATGCTTTTAAAAAAATCATTCCTCCCGGTATATTCACTCCTTTTCGCGTTGCTTTTCATATCCCCTGTAAAAGCAGAAGAATTCAACAGTGCACATGAATACATGAGCTATATGACCGGACAATATGAAGAACTGGTAAAAGAAAGCTGGCAATATGTTAAATCCATTGGCCGGGGCAGAAGTGACAGGAAGATAGCCAAAAAACGGGATGACCTTTTGAAAGAGCTGAAGTATGCTAAAAAGGCCATTAAAAAAATGCCTCCGTATGAAGGAAATACGGCTTTCAGAGATTCAGTGGCGGAATATCTGGAAATAAATCGAATTGTCTTAAGCAGGGATTATGATAAAATATTGGATATGAAAAAAATTGCAGAACAATCATATGATCTCATGGAAGCGTATATGACAGCACGAAAAAAAGCCAATAAAAAACTGGAACAAGCCACTGATATGGTAGTAGAAGCCCAGAAAGAATTTGCTGAACAACACGAAATATAAATATTTGAAAATTATAGAATGCTATAAAGGAAGCTAAAGATATAATAAAACGTGTTCGACTACCATGATAAGGTTTATTTGGTATTTTTTAAAAATTATAAGCAGGAAATGTACATGTTAGAGGCATGGAATAGAGAAGATATCAACAGCCTGGAACAAAACAGGATGGCCTTAATTAAATTCGTGGAAGAAGGGTTAGAGAAATTAAAAAAGATAGGGGCTTATGAATCAGATATGTCATTGAACAAAGCTACCCGCGACATTTTAGGCTTTTATAAAGAGGAAGCAGAACATCGCGTTACTACCATCATTGACTACCTGATGAAAAAAGAACAATTTGATAAACTTAAACAGGCATTCGACAACAAGAAAAAATCCGAACGTACGCGAGAAGACATAGATCAATACAATAAAGCAATAAATGATATCAATGCAGCAGTGAAAAAGTACAACACCATGAACGAGTACTTAACAGAACAACGAAACGAATACATTGACAACTGGAACAATACCAGTGAGAAATTTTTAAAGAAGCACACCCCGTAGGGAGGAGGATGAGAAAGGTCATTTGAAATTACAAGGAGGAAGAGAAGAGAAATGAAACACCGGGCCATGACAAGTTCTTTCATACACACCGGATGATTATTAATACGCTCATCGGCATGTGAAAGATGGTGGGTTTCCCCATCGTTAGCGTGGCAAGCTATCTGGCCATTAAACTAAGCGGAGCATTCTCTCGGCCAAAGGGAGTAAACTGGCACGTACGGTTCTTAGGGGGCATAAGCTACCCGGTCCAACAAGCCTAAGAAACGACAGTAGTAATTTTGCAGTGAAGGAAGAAAAAAGGCCAACCCACAAAACAACCCATTTGCAAACCGCTGCTAGCCAGCCCTGCAAATCAAAGTTTGCAAAAAAGTTGTTTTTTTCCCTTCCGCACATTGGATAATAGAAAAAGATTTCATATATTGCTAAATAATTAGCAAGTCAATAATTAGCAAGTATAAAAAATGGCAAATTTTGGCGAATTTATTAGAAAAGAGCGAAATAAAAGAAAAATGACTCAAAGTGATTTCGGACAACAGTTTGGGATTATTATGACAGATATGAGTAAAATTGAAAATGGGCGAAAAAAGTTTCCTTCTGCACAATTGAAAAAACTTGCTGAATTTTTAAATGCTGACTTTGTTAAAATTAAGGATTTGTTCGTTGCTGATATTTTAGTTGAAGAAGCTCATAAATACCAATGTTCAGATACTGTATTTTCAGTTGCCGAGTCTCAATCGAAATATATCAGAGAAAAGAACATTAAACAAGCAAAAATGAAATTCTGATATGAACCCAAAGAATGTAATACAAATATTAGGATTTATACCAAAAGAAAATACCACAGGTATATTTCATAAAGTATATCCCAATTTGGATAATTATGAAATACAGGTTGACTTTGAAAAAGAATATTTCAATTTTGGAGACAAGATTAAAGCAGAAAGCAAAACAACTCAAAATTTTTCTCAATCTGAGAATTGGGTTGTTTTTGAGTGTGTAAACAGACTGCTTGAAAAAGGTTTTCCACCCAAAAATATTACTCTTGAAGAGACTTGGGCAACCGGGCATGGTCCAAGTGGAAGGCTGGATATTTTGGTTTCAAGAGATGATGGTTCAGCATATCTAATGATAGAATGTAAGACCTGGGGAAATGAATTTGATAAAGAACTTAAAAATCTGGAAAAAAATGGCGGACAACTTTTCACCTATTTCCAACAAGATAAAAACACTGATATCTTAATGTTATATACTTCTGCAATTGATAAAACAGAAGTAAGTTACAAAAACGTAATTGTCAAGATTGAAGATGATTATCGCCAAACAGGTAATGTAAAAGACTTTTACGAGCGTTGGAACAAGCTTCCAAAGACAAATGGCATTTTTGAAAACTGGGCTGCTCCATACGAATATCAAAGCAAAGCTCTAACAAAACGTGATTTAAAAGTTTTAAAACAAGAAGATAGTAGTTTCATTTTTAATCGCTTTCTGGAGATTCTTAGACATAATGTAGTTTCCGACAAACCAAATGCTTTTAACAAAATATTCACCCTGTTTCTATGCAAAATCGTTGATGAAAACAGGAATAAAGATGAGCAACTTCATTTTCAATGGATTGAAGGGGAAGACAACCATATTTCATTCCAGAAAAGATTAACAGACCTTTATCGAAGGGGGATGAAAGAGCTTCTTGAAAAGCAGGTTACAGATGTAAGTGATTCAGAATTTGATGTTCGATTTCAACAAATAGAAGATAAATATCGTTCTGAAATTAAGGATATTTTTACTGAGCTACGGTTAAAAAAGAACAATGAATTTGCCATTAAAGAGGTTTACGATGACGATTCTTTCAACGAAAATGCAAAGGTAGTTAAAGAAATAGTAGAGCTTTTGCAGGTATATCAGTTGCGTTATAATTATCGTCAACAATTTTTAAGTGATTTCTTTGAACTACTTTTAACAACAGGATTAAAACAGGAATCAGGACAGTTTTTTACTCCTGTACCTATTGCTCGTTTTATTTTGCGCAGTATTCCAATCAATGATATTACTGAACGAAAACTACAAGAAGGCAGCAAAAACGACTTGCTTCCATTAATAATTGATTATGCTGCAGGTAGCGGTCATTTTGTAACCGAATCAATGGAAGATGTGCAAAAATACATTGATTCATTGGATGAAAGTAATTATGCACCAGCAACCAAACGTGCAGTAAAAAAGTGGAAGGATGACCAATTTGATTGGGCTGAGGATTACGTTTATGCTATTGAAAAAGACTATCGTTTGGTGAAAACGGCTAAGGTGAGTTGTTACCTGCATGGCGATGGATTGGCAAAAGTGATACATGGTGATGGGCTTGGTGATTTTGCAACATCTAAAGAGTTTAAAGACCTTTTAACGATTACAGATAAAACTTATCAGCAGGACAATAAACAGTTTGATTTGGTTGTATCTAACCCACCTTACTCTGTTTCTGCATTTAAAGGTACAATGATGGAAGAAGGGAAAGCAAAAAATGCTTTTGACCTTTATTCCAGATTAACTGACCAAAGTAGTGAAATTGAATGCCTGTTTATTGAGCGTACTAAACAACTCTTAAAAGATGGAGGGATTGCAGGGATAATTTTACCAAGCAGTATTTTGAGCAATTCAGGTATCTATAGCCAGACAAGGGAAATTATTTTTAAATATTTCGAGATTATTGCCATAACCGAATTGGGCAATAATACGTTTATGGCAACCGGTACAAATACGGTTATCTTATTCTTGAGACGAAGAAACAACGCCGATTGGGTTAACATACGGGCTTTGGTAGATAAATTTGCCACAAACCAGCAAGATGTCACCATTAATGGGATTGAAAACCCTGTTAACAAATACATTAATCATGTTTGGGAAGGTATTGCTTTTAACGATTACTTGACACTGATTCAAAAACAGCCCAATAAAACGATTGAGCAACACGAGTTGTACAAAGAATATCAGAAAAGAATAAAGTCCAAAACCGAACAGGAAAAAGTCAGTACCATAATCAATATTGAACTTGACAAGCTGTTCTACTTTATTATGGCATATCCGCAACGGATTGTTTTGGTAAAATCGGGAGAAAAAGACGCTGAAAAGCAATTTCTTGGTTACGAGTTTAGCTACCGACGTGGAAGTGAAGGAATACATCCTGTACAACGTAGTAAAAGCATTGACGAATGTACTCGTTTGTACGATGCTGATTCTTTTGATAATCCAGAGAAGGCAAGTACATACATTTACAAGACTTTTAAAGGTGAATCTGATTTTGAAGTTCCTGAAACATTACAAAAAAATATCAGCCTACATGATTTGGTCGACATGATGACTTTTGACAGGGTAGAGTTTGAAAAAACTATTTCTTTAACATTCAAAAAAAAAGTAAAAATTAAAAGTAAGTGGGAAGTTTTGAAAATTGGAGATATTGCTTTAGAAATAATAAATGGTTCAACACCTTCAAAAAATCATACTGAATATTGGGATAAAAATGATATTCCATGGCTAACCATTCCAGATATGCGTAGCATTGAACAATCCGTTACATCTCAATTTGTTTCTCAAAAAGCTCTTGATGATAAAAAAGTGAGAATTATTCCAAAAAATTCCGTATTGATTTCATGTACTGCTACTATTGGCAAAACATGTGTTAATAAAATTGAATTATGTTCTAATCAACAGATAAATGCAATATTACCTGATGACAGAATTAATAATTATTATTTGGCATATTATTTATCTCAGAATGGATATAAACTAAAAGATTTATCAAGTAACCCCGGAGTTACTCATATTAATCTATCCACGCTATCCAGTTTTAAAATACCTGTACCACCAAAAGATATACAAGACAAAATTGTAGCTGAAATTGCTGTGTTGGAACAAAAAGGAGCTGAATTCAATAAAAATATTACTGAATATAGTGAGCAAATAATTAATCTTATTTCTGCTGATGAAAAAAATAATAGCTTAAAAAAGCTAGGTGAGGTATGTGAAATGAAAGCTGGACAATTTGTTTCTGCTTCAGAAATAAGTTCACATAAAGGAAGTGATTTATATCCTTGTTATGGAGGTAATGGCTTAAGAGGTTATACTAAAACTTTTACTCATCAAGGAAAATATTCGCTTATTGGCAGACAAGGGGCTTTATGTGGAAATGTGCATTTAGTTGATGGCGCTTTTCACGCAACAGAACACGCTGTAGTCGTAACGCCTAATAAAGATATTAGTGATATATGGCTGTATTATAAATTAATCGATTTAAAATTAAATCAGTATGCAACAGGTAGAGCTCAGCCAGGGTTATCGGTTCAGAATTTAAAAAATGTTAATGTGAGTGTCCCGACATTAGATACTCAAAAACAAATTGTTCGAGAGATAGAAAAAATAGAAAATAACATTTCGAAATTGAAAAAGGAGTTGGAACAACTTCCAAAACAAAAAGAAATGATTTTGAAGAAATATTTGGAATAAAGCCCACGCTTGCTTAATTCTTGTGCCTTAATGTTTCAGGGAAAGAGACAGTCAATAAATATTAATTCTACTACTGATGGTACTAAAATATTTGTTGATGGGCAATAATATTTAACTGGTTTGCATTTTTAACCGACCCAACAACCGGAGCATGGAAGGGATTTGAACAACATAACATAACATTTGAATTAAATTGTGTAGAAAAAAATAAAGGAATAAATGGAAATTAGGTGGGTGTCAAAAGATGCTCAAACAATAAACCGATAATTCCGTTTTTAATAAAAAAAATTGGATAATTAAGTAATAATTCAGTATATTCGAATCGATTTTTGAAAAAATAAAAATTATAAGAAATGCCAGAAAAGTGTTTCTTGCGTAACTTGTTCGTAGTTATTATCAAAAAATAACAATTGAGCACAAAGCCATCTCCCCCCTCTCCATAAGTAGTGAATGGCCGAAGGTGAAAACTAAACATCGTGATTTTCTTTTGATTACAAAAAACTTAACCTAAAAACAACATTTTTTTCACAAAAATAATTTGGGTTATTAAGTAATATTTACTTA
>CAYPTK010000096.1:0-10171 GCA_964413555.1 uncultured Bacteroidales bacterium
AAGAAAAGCAGTTAATAGAAATATATATTATGCAAATCCCAATATTTAATGAGTAGAAAACCAAAAAGCATCCCGCCAATGTGAGCAAAATGGGCAACATTACTCCCGGGTTGTGAAAATCCTAGGTATAATTCAATCACACCGTACCCGATCACGAAATACTTGGCTTTGATAGGAATAGGCGGGAAAAGCAATAATAACCTGGTATTCGGGAACAGCATCCCGAACGCCAACAATACCCCGAAAACAGCACCGGAAGCACCCACTGTCGGGATATTCATGCGATCAACAACAATCTGATTAATAATTTCCCTGGCCCGTTGTATATAACTGCTATTATCAGGATTTTGTGGCCATTGGTTTAATAAAAGCTCTACCCCCTGTATAGGCCTTACCATGTAATCATTGACAAACACCTTGAATAATGATGGTTCTGGTGTGTTAATAAGTGCATTGGCCGTTTCAATCATTGAATTGATCTGGATATGATTCACCAGGGTATGCAAAGCAGCAGCCCCCAGGCCGGTGACCATGTAATAAATCAAAAACCGTTTTGATCCCCACACGTTTTCAAGGATCCTTCCGAACATCCACAATGCAAACATATTAAAAAATAAATGAGGAAACCCTCCATGCATAAACATGTGCGTGACAATCTGGATGGGATGAAATTGTTCGGACTTAAAATAAAACAAT
This sequence comes from uncultured Bacteroidales bacterium, assembly GCA_964413555.1. Taxonomy (GTDB): domain Bacteria; phylum Bacteroidota; class Bacteroidia; order Bacteroidales; family JBBRXJ01; genus CAYMKE01. Next base: position 697 of record CAYPTK010000096.1, read on the forward strand.
CCCAATACTGTTTTAAGATCTACCTTGAATTGACTATAAAAAACAAGGGTAATTAGCAGCATTAAAACATTAATGATAAGCAGGTTTTTAACAACCGGGTATGAATTGCTGGATTGATTAATATTCGTGTATCTCATGAAATATATTTATTAATTTTTAAATCGTTTTTCAAGCTCTTCCAAAGTTAAAATAGTAATGATGGTATTGCCTCCCGGTGAATAGTTGGGCATTTGGCAAGCAAATAATTTATCCACCAATTCCCTCATTTCCTGTTCTGCTAAAACTGTGCCATATCCGATTGCAGCTACTTTTGCCATAGTAAGAGCAATTTTACCATGAATACCTTCTTTTACATTACTTTCTGTTTGTTTATATTCTTCAATGAGGGATTCAATCAATTCTTTTCCATTTTTCACCTGGAGTTCAGATGGCACACCGTTTAAGATGACCGTGTTGCTTCCAAAATCCCGTATGTCAAAACCTATGGTCATCAAGTCATCCATGATGTCATTCATGATTGTATAATCAGCAGGGTTCAATTCAATGGTTTCAGGATACAAATTTTGTTGAGCCAGTCCTTGTTTATTTTCCAGTGTTTTTAAAAATTTCTCAAACAAAATACGTTCATGCGCTTTTTTTTGGTCAATGACCATCAGGCCTGATTTGACCTGAGTCAAAATATATTTCCCTTTAAAATGAAAAAAACGATTTGTTGTCTGATGTCCCGTGTCTTTCTCTGAAATACTTTCACTTGATGATTCACCCCCTGTAGAATCAGTCCCGGAAGTGAAGGATGCAGAAGATTTTTCCTGTTCAAAAAGCTCTTCCCAGCCTTTGGGCGAGGATTCATGTTTAAATGATTGGTTTGACTGATGTGAACGCTTGTTATCAGGTTCAAATGGATTGAATGCAGGGTCGAATTTTACAGAAGGAGGATTCACCTGGGCATTTTTCCTAAACACTGGTATCTCAATATTGGCTTCATTATTAAAATCGAGTGACGGAACAATATTATGTTTGGCCAGTGTTTCCTTTACAGTAGCCCTGATGATCTGCCACATAGCCTGCTCGTCCTGAAATTTGACTTCTGTTTTCGTCGGGTGAATATTGATATCAATAATATCGGGGCTCACTTTCATGTAAATAAAATAAGAGGGAACTGAATCGGGGGGGATGATTTGCTCATAAGCACTCATCACGGCTTTATGAAAATAAGGATGCCGTATATACCTGTTATTCACGAAAAAATATTGTTCACCGAATTTCTTTTTTGCATTTTCCGGTTTGCCAATAAAACCTTTCATTTGAATTATGCTTGTCTGACATTCAAGTCCTATTAAATAATGATTTGTATTTTTCCCGAATAAATTGACGATACGAGATTTTAAATTAGACTTGGGCAAATTATAAATTTCAATATTATTATGAAAAAGGGAAAAATCTATATTATTATTGGCCAGGGCAACTTTTTGAAACTCGTTGATAATATGTTTTAATTCTGTAGAGTCTTTTTTCAAAAATTTTCTTCTTGCAGGAACATTATAAAAGAGATTTTTGATCAAAAAAATACTCCCGTCGGGACACGCCAGGGGTTCCTGCTTTTTTACTGCAGATCCTTCAATATCAATACGGGTACCCAACTCATCTTCTACGCGTTTGGTTTTTAGTTGCACCCCTGATACTGCCGCGATTGAAGCCAACGCTTCTCCCCTGAACCCCATTGTTTGGATAGCAAATAAATCATCAGCATTTTTAATTTTTGATGTTGAATGTCGTTCAAATGCAATTCTTGCATCAGTTTCTGACATCCCACAACCATTATCTACAACCTGAATCAGTGTTTTACCTGCATCTTTTACCTTAACAGTTATGGTATCACTACCTGAATCAACAGCATTTTCCATCAGTTCTTTCACAACGGACGAAGGCCTTTGAACAACTTCACCGGCAGCTATTTGATTTGCAATATTGTCTGGTAATACATGAATTATATCTGACATTAGAATTACTTTAATAGATCATAAAATAGAAAAAGGCAAGTAAAATAAGTAAAATAATTAACAAACGGATATTGGAAGACCGCTTGTCACGTTTTTCATGTTTTTTGATAAAACCTTTCGAGATATTTGAAGTATACGTTCCGTTTTTCCTGGCTTGCATTTCTTTTTCTATTTCTTGAATACGTTGCTGAAGCTTTTCTTTCCGCTCATTATAATAGAGGGGCTGGTAATTGAATGATCTGGGTTTCCTGGTCCTGAATATATTAAATATGGCCATATGTTTAAAAAAATTTTTACAAAAATAATTGCATTTTTTAATTTTTTAATAAATGAACATGGATTTTCATTAAATGAATCAAGCATGTAAAATTAATGCCTAATTCAATGATACATATTTTATAAATTAACTAAATTTACAAGCTATAAAGTATAAAAATAATGAAAATGAGCATCATAAAAAATGATTTTTTACAAGCATTTAAATTATTGGACGAGTTTATTTCAAATGATCAAAATATTTCATTCATAGAAGAAGCCGGAAATACCATGGCCGATTCATTGAAGCAGGGCGGGAAAATCATTTCCTGCGGGAATGGGGGTTCAATGAGTGATGCCATTCATTTTGCCGAAGAGCTTACCGGGATTTTTCGCGACCAAAGGCCATCTCTGGCAGGCATTGCCATTTCCGATCCGGGCTACCTTAGTTGTGTAGCCAATGATCTCGGGTATGATCATGTTTTCTCTCGTTTTATTGAAGGATTGGGAAAACCAGGTGACGTTTTACTGGCCATTTCAACCAGTGGTAATTCACTAAACGTGATACATGCAATCAATAAAGCAAAAGAAAAGGGCATGAAAACGATCGGGCTCACCGGGAAAACCGGCGGGAAAACTGCTGAACTTGTTGATATCGAAATCAGGGCACCATTTTCAGAATTTTCAGATCGTACCCAGGAAATACATATAAAAATCATACATGCACTGATTCATTTTATTGAACATGGCTGTTTTTCCAGGTAAAAATCAAATAATACTTTCTTTTACATGTATTTATAAGATTTTTTTTGTATTCTTGTATTCAAAACTAGTGTTTTGTCATGCCTGACATGACGGTTAAGTTGCAGTAATTATTTGAATTTTTCAAAATGAAAAAAAGTAAGCATAGCCATAGCTACGTGAGTCTTTTTTTCATGAAGAAAAAACGAATAAGATCGAAACTTGGGGCGTTATATCAGGTGTGACATGACACTAGGCCTTATAAAACATTATTATATACATGGATATAACCAATTCCAATATTCAACATTATTTTTTTATAGGGATCGCTGGAAGTGGGATGAGTGCAATTGCTCAATATCTTAAAGGCACGGGCAAGGATGTTTCCGGTTCCGACAGATTGTTCAATACCGGGCAAAGAATGCCCATCCAGGATCAACTGGAACAACTCGGGATTCATTGTTTTGAGCAAGATGGTTCCGGAATTACACGGGATACAGATGTAGTGGTTGTTTCCACGGCCATCGAAGAAACGAATCCCGAATATGAAAAAGCACGAGCATTTGGTATTCCTGTCATAAAAAGGTCTGAATTATTAAGTGCAATATCTGAAACAAAAAAGACTATTGCCATTGGTGGAACTGCCGGAAAATCCACCACCGCTGCCATGATTTTTCATATTTTAATGGTACATGGGTATTCCCCCTCACTAATTACCGGGGCCGGCCTGGTATCATTACAATCTCAAGGATTGCCGGGCAATGCATTGGTAGGAAGCGGAAAATGGCTCGTCATTGAAGCGGATGAATCTGATGGGTCAATTGTACAATACAAACCCCAAATAGGTGTGCTATTAAACATTGAACATGATCACAAAGAAAAAGACGAGTTAATCAACTTGTTCGAGACATTCAGGAAAAATACCCAAACAACGTTTATCGTGAACCGCGATCAGGAAGAAACAAGAAACTTATCACGAAATAAGGCAAATGATTTTAGCATTGATGAAGATTCCGGATTCAAAGGCGAATCGTTTTCCCAGCAAGGATATCATATTAACTTTAAAATACAAAACATATTATTTAACATCCCGGTCATTGGAAAACATAATATGAAAAACGCGTTGGCTGCTGTTGCAGCATGCCGGCCAGTTGGAGTCTCCATGGAAGAAGCTGCCGCGGCGCTAATTTCATACAAAGGCATTTACAGGAGAACCCAACTGGTCGGGGAAAAAAGAGGTATCGTGGTGATTGATGATTTTGCCCATAATCCATCCGAAGTAGAAGCTGCAATTAAAGCATGTCAGGAATTTGGAAAAAGGGTATTTGCATGGTTTCAGCCTCATGGATTTGGCCCGTTAAAATTCATGCACCAGGAATTATCTCGAAAAGTAGCAGATACATTAAGACACGATGACGTGTTCATTATTTCGAATATTTATTACGCGGGAGGGACTGTGAATCAAACGATTCATCCGGACGTGGTACAAAAAAGCATAATTGACGAGGGAAAACGGGCAGTATACCTTCCTTTCAGAGAACGCCTCTATGATTATATTCACATTCACTCTACCCCTGGTGACGTTGTATTATTAATGGGAGCACGAGACCCGTCATTATCTCAATTTGCAAGAGAAATTCTTGAAAATTTATAATATATAGGACTTCTAATAATTCCTTCACATCATAATTTTCGGAGTTTTTTTATAGACAACAATTTTTTTGAAGCATTATCGGGATAATGCAAGAAAAAATGAAGCAGAATTTAAAAAACCGGGAATGGATCAGGCTGAATGAACAAATGTCTCATTTTCATTATCCGCTTTAAATGCCATAAAAAATAAGATCAATGAAACCACGAGACAAACCCCCGAGGCATAGCCATAATGCTCAAAATTTTTTACCGAGATACTGAACAGTGAAGGGCCTAATGCCGTTCCTGCAACCACCCATCCAAGCGAATATCCTGAAATTGCACCCAGCGAACGTATACCATAAAATTTTGGCCAGGTCACGTTATTCAGTATACCAAACATCCCCTGGGATAATCCATTCCCAATTACAATGCACCAGTATGCAAATGCATGGGTTTTTAACAAGATAAGCCCGGCCATGGCTATGATTAGCCCTGTAATTTCAGCTATCAAAAGATACTTTAATTTAATATAATCACTTAAAGCACTTCCTATAAAATTAAAGATAACCGCGATAATGGCTGAAGGCAAAAAAATTGAAAGAGCTACTTCCCTGCCCATCCCGGCATTGTTAAAAACATCTTCTACATGGAATGTAAATCCGGTCAAATACAACCCGTTAATGACAAGAGTTAAATTGAATATCCAAAACGCGTATGTTTTTTTAGCTTCTGTTAATGAAAAATTTTTAATCACTGCCCGGATATTCTTTTTTTCATCATTGCCCGGGTTTCCATCTGGTAATAAGCCGCATTCTTCCGGGTTGTCCCGAAAAAAAACAGCAGCCAATAGTACAAAAAACACTCCTATCACGAGTGCTAATATCTTCCATGTGACTTGCCAAGTATGATGTTGGATTATTGCATCCAATATCCTTGGAGAATAACTGAATCCAAAACTTATGGACACCGCTAGAATACCATTTACCAATCCCCTGTGCTTTTCAAACCACTTCATCACGATATTTTTACTCACCATTGTTAAAACTCCCTGCCCCATGAACCGGAGTGAGAAAAAACCAAAAGACATCATAATGAATGTAATGAGTACCGGTGACCCCAGGTTTAATGTATCATAAATAAAATAAATGAGGTGATCAATATTTGAAAGAAATAATAAGACGACACCAAACGCCAACCCCGCGAAAATCCCTAAAATCCTGGCCCCGTAACGGTCGTATAACCGGCCTACACGAGCGATGAACAAGCCATTAATCAAGGTACCTATTAGATACGCGTGGCTTAAGTGGGTCCGGTCAATTTGCAATGACCGAAGGAGTGGTTCTGTAAAAGCGGAAAAGCCGATTGTCTGTCCCGGAACACTCATCAGCATACCAATAACTGCAACAAAAAGAATGACCCAGCCATAATAAACCGGGAATTTAGCTGGCGAAAATGGAAATTGAACAAAATTGGACTTCATGAATTGGGCATATATATTATAAAAAAATAAGACCGCGAAGGAATAAAAGTTTTTTAAATAAATAAAGTGAAAACTAATAAATTCAGTCATTTATTAATAAAATAACTGTATTTCAAAGCCTTAATACAATTCATCCTTAGCATGTCAATGTTAATTTTATGTTAAGTCTTTAATATTTATTCAATTGGTTATATATTTGTTTCTTATTTTTTATCATCAATTTTTGCTACTTACGCGCATGATTATAAAAGGGAAAAAAAGGTATAAAGGTACGAGGATACAAGGGTCAACACACCCTTATCACTATCCCTCGCTTCCTCTATACCACCTGTAAAAACTATAAACCAAACAATATTTTGCCTTTAGTGGCTTTAAAAAAAAACAGATTAAATTAATGACTTCAGATACATTGGACGTAAAGATAAAACAGTCAATAAAAGAGGAAATTACAAAAGCAATTGATGCCCTGGAACAAAAAGAAAACAAATCTGAAGCCATTCATTATGCCCGTAAACGAATGAAAGTTGTAAGGGCATATTTACGGTTGATAAGATTTGCATTAGGGAAAAAACAATATAAAAAACATAACATTTTCTTCCGTGACATTGGAAGAAAAATGGCAGCATTAAGAGACCACGAGGTATTAATTGAAAAACTTGAAATTCTGGAGAATAAAGCAACAGAAGAAAATTTAAAAACTGTTATCCAGGATTTAATACAACATGAACGCCATGAATACACGCTGCATAAACATCAATTTATGAACCAAAATAATATTTTAGACGGTGTAATACATCAATTGAAAGAATCCCGCGAAAATATATTGAATTTACCTGTTAAAGGAAACACCTTTACACTCGTTCGGCCCGGGTTAAAAAAAGTATACAAGAGGGGACACGAAGCTTTTAAAAATGCCTATAAAACACGGGGCATCGAGGAATTTCATGAATTCAGAAAACGTGTTAAATACTTGAGTATTCAATTAAAGTTTTTAGAAAATTGCTGGAAAAAAGTTTTAAAGCCATTTCGAAAAGAAATTGCTCATTTATCTGAATTATTAGGAGAAGATCATGATTTTGGCATGTTGATCGAAACATTTGAGCAAAAAAACATGGACTTGTTTCAAAATATTCATGATGAAATAACCCGGTTAGCTGAAGAAGAGCGTTTAACATTTGAAGAACAAGCACATCCATTAGCAATGAAAATATATTCCGAATCTCCCGGGGAGTTTATTCATCGAATCGAGACCTATTGGGAAGCGAATAACAGAATGGATGATGAGCCAAACACTTGACTTTATAGACGGACACTAATTAAAAACATCCCGTGCACCGTCCATTTTCATCAGTCTTGATAAGAATAATATCACTTTCACCATCACGTTTACTATTAACTGTTCCACTTACAATATACTGATTTTTATTGAAAGGATAAACAGACTTCAGAATCAAAAGCTGCTCATATGGGCCTATATTGGTTGTCCACTCGAGCTCATCCCCGGATAAATTCAATATCCAGCCATTGGGCATGTTCCCCAAATCATATCCAACAATCGTTATTTGATCATCAGGCTGTATTAGTATGTCATTACCTTCTGCCAGGTAACCAGTGGTTGATCTGTATTTTTTGTCCATCTTAATTTGCTCCAGACCCGGTGAAAATTTAACAATCCATAACTTGTTTTTTCCCCATGCCCCGGTTCCTATTATACCACCCGAAGTTTTTTTCAGACTGTTGAGTTTACATGTTGTTGCATTATTATCAAAATGCCTGGTTTTAACAACATTACCCTCTTGATCCACCTTTAAAATCCATGCATTTTCTCTCGTGATGACATCAGTACTGGTACCTGAAATATAAAAATAACCAAATTCTTCAATAATATCCAATCCTTCACTGTAATTTGTATTATTATTTAATAAAAGTTCCCATGTATTGGTGTTGCCGGTATCAATTTCTCCATTACCATTTATTTTCGCGATAAATGCTTCGGTATAAATATCACTTCCTCCCTTATTTTTCCAGCCGGTTATTATAAAACCATTCGATGTAGCCAATATTTTATTGATTTTCCCTTCTTTTAAACCACTAATCCGCGGGACAGTATTCCATATAATTTCACCATATTTATCAATTTTCCCAATCCATGGCATTTTATCACCATTTTGCCCGCTAATAATACATTTACCATTTGACCCTGTAATGGTATAAATCTGCTGATCATAAGAGTTTTGCCACTCGATTTGTAAATTGTTATTGACTTTTATAAGGAACCCCCTTGAATCACCTCCTTCCCCGGTGATCAAAAATCCGTCTTTCATTTGTAAAAACCCGGTTGGCTCTTGTGCCCCCGGCAGATTGATGACACTTGATAGTGCTGCATTTTCATCCATCATTTGTCCGAATTCCTGCTTTTCCTCGCTCTCTTCACAAGACATCATCCCCAGGACAAATGCAATCAATAATATCAATAAATCCCCGTGTTTCATTAATCTAATTTTATAATCTAAATTTATAGACCCGTTTCATTATTTACATACGTAATAATTGAAGGAATGTTTCATTGTTATAAATAAAAATATTTCACTTGTAAATTTATTTACCGCCAAGGCCTTCGTTTTATTATTAATTTATATTTCAATATTTTACGTGTTTATTCATGAAAGGGTCATAACATACAGTTTTTAAACCTGTTTTGAATTGATATATAGTAAAATCACTAAATTTTTGTATACAAGCAAGTTAGAGTCAAATATTTTCAAAAACAACAAAAAATCACCATATTTCACTAAATATCAAAATTTTATTAATCTGTCATAATTCAATCAATCTATAAAATTATAAAAAAAACAATAAAAAAAGTGATCTTTATCACTTTTTTGCTTTTTAAAATTCCCCTTCCTCGTTCCATGTTTTCTAAACAAGAAGTGTAAACCGAATAAAATAAGCTTTTGAACATCTAATTTTTTTCAAAAATGGGTGAGCAATATCATTTTTTTTAACTTTATATTTTCCTTTAGATTCAAAAATTATTTTTTTTAATTCATTCGCATTAACATTAAATAAAAATATAAAAATAATAATAACTATCTTTAATTTATACATAATCCCCCTTAAATACCTTAAAATTATTATAATGCTCCCCGCTGAATTTTAAATTAATTAAACAATAATTCCGGCGAAGGAAATAAATAATCGGATTACAATATTCAAATGGAAATACATATAGATTGAAGAAGCTTAATAAAATAAAAGGATCAATTTTTTGCTTATCAAGGCTGAAATAATAAAATAATACTCTATCTTGATAAAAAGAAGATCTTACAATTAGAAAGGATAGATAGATAGATATATATATAGA
>CAYPTK010000097.1:0-735 GCA_964413555.1 uncultured Bacteroidales bacterium
AAATAAAGCTTCAAAAAAAGACGGAGTTGAAGTAGAAAAACTAACTCCGGGCATGTCTGTTATTGAAGACCCAAACCTTCCTCCAAGAGAATACCCGGCATGGAAATTTTCTACTGACATAGACATGAAAGACAACTCGTTTTCATCCTTTGCCAAAGCAGAACAACACATGCGCGATCTGACCTGGGATAAAGAACAGGTAGATTGCGCCGATGATTTAATATATGTTTCACCCGATTTCATTGTTGGAGAAAAAAGTTGCAGAACTCAAAATCTTAACATCGAGGGGATACCAATCGAAAGTTGCCGTCCGAAAGATAAAAAAGGGATTTACATCCTGGGAGAATGCATTGATATTTCGAGAAAAGCAGCTCTTCAGCTAACAGACCCGGTGAACATCATTGAATTTGGAACTCGAGTCGGGAAGGCAGTAGCTAAAGACATTACATCTGTCAAAACAGGTAATAAAATCTCTATATTGTCGTCCAGTGTCTTTATTAATATGATGCATACACCCAAAATGACCCATAGCTTCATACGTTCGTCAATGATGAAAGGACAAATCCCAAAACAACAAATGGACATCCCCGTGTTGGGACAATTTGATGTATTGGTGGTAGGTGGAGGTTCATCCGGTTCAGCTGCTGCTATCAGTGCTGCAAGGAACGGGGCCAGAACACTTTGCATAGAACACCTGCACGGGCTCGGGGGACTTACCACGAAAGGATTAATTGA
>CAYPTK010000097.1:745-5997 GCA_964413555.1 uncultured Bacteroidales bacterium
CGGATTTGCTGCTGAGGTCATCAATGAAATAAAAAAACTCCAGGGGGAACCTAAAAAAGATGAAGTACAACCTAAACAATGGTGCCAAAACTGGAAAATGGAATGGTTCAGAAAAGAATTCACAAAAGCAGGAGGAAAATTATGGTTTGGCGCGATTGGATGCGGGGCAATTGTCGAGTTCAGGAAAGTGAAAGGAGCAGTTATTATCACTCCCTTTGGCAAAGGAATAATATGGGCCAATACAATTATTGATGCAACCGGGAATGCTGACATTGCAATTGCAGCCGGGGCACAATATCAACATTCACCCGGTGAATCGATGCCTGAACTCGCGGCGAGTGTCCCGGTAATCAAAAATGGACAACAACTGGTTCATTCTGAATGTACATTTGTTGAAAATACAGATATTTTTGACCTACAGCGTACCCTGGTAACTGAAAAAATTCATCATGAAGAAGCATATGATATTGGTGAACTCGTTTATTCGGAAGAAAGAAGAAACATAAATGGAGAACAAAATATTTCGGCCCTTGACATATTTAATAACAGGACATACCCGGATACAATATCGATTCAAAAAGGAATTTTCAAAAATAGTGAATACACGTCAAATCATTTACTTCAATTAAAAGCTCTTTTATATTCTGAAACAGAAATACAAGCCAATATTCCCCTGAGAAGTTTACTTCCTAAAGGACTCGACAGTATTGTCGTAGCCGGACATGCAATCGGGATAGAACGAAACGCGGCATCGTTTCAGTGCAACCTGCAAAGTATCCAAAACCAGGGATATACCATTGGACTTGCCGCGGCAATGGTTGCCCCCTCACGTCAAAGCATCAGGAAAGTATCTTTGAAAAAACTACAGGAAAAACTCTCTATGACGGGCTATATTGAAGAAAAAATGATCAATGCAACTGATAATTTCCCCCCGGGGGAAGAACAATTAATACAAGCGGCAAAAAAAGTGGACAGCAATTATACAAATATTGAAAAATTACTATGGAATAAAGATCAAGGCATTCAGTTCATTAAAACAAGAATGCAGGAAACGAAAGACCATGAGGCAGAACTATCTTATGCACATGCATTGGGAATATATGGATATGCAGACGGTTGGAAAATATTATACAATAAGGTAGATTCTATCACTTCATGGGAAAAAGAAGAAGATACTGAAGAAAAAGATACAAAGAAAAAGAAAAAGGATCAAGACACCACCATGCCCAAGCCCCAGGGTATAGATTATCTTGACAGTTTAATTATCGCCCTGGGCAATACAAGGCATGGAGATGCATTGCCGGTAATCCTTGAAAAAGCTGCATTATTAACAGCGGAAAGTAAGCTATCTCATTTTATCGCCATTTCATTGGCTCTTGAAAACTTCCAATCACCGGAGGCTGCTCAAATGCTATATAACATCCTCGAAATGCCCGGGATGATGGAACATGATATTCCAACCATCGAAACTGCAATAAAATTTGCTTCCGTGCCCCCTGATGAAACAAACACGAATCATCCTTCATTACGTGAATATTATTTAGGCCGTGCCTTATTGCTTTGTGGAGATCATGAACGCAGGGGGAAAGCAATCATGAAAAAATATGCAAGAGACCTCCGTGGATATTATGCAAAGAATGCATGTGAAGTACTTTCAGGAAATTATAAAACATAATTCCTCATAATTTATTTACCAGGTTAAACATATAAACAACGGTCATGAAAAAAAAAATACATAAACTCAAATACACGCCGGAATATAATTTTTCATTGATTGGGATTTCAGCACATGAACATGATTACAGGTTAACCTGGAGTATAAATAAAAAACTCGGGCTAAACCTGGTAAAAATCAATGATCTTGAAATATTTAACAAAAAATTAAACACCAACCAATCCTTTTCCCTGTATGCTTATCAGGATGAAGACTCTCTTTTGGATTATCATCTTATTTCGAATAAAGGGGAGACCGGGTTTCTTGTTAAAGAACTTCAAAATCTTGATTTTTTTCTTAGAATAACAGGAGAAGGATATGATAACACGTTTATTCATCAACTCGTGAAACAATTAAAAGAAGCTGACAAAATTATTTCAGCGTTTTATATTGATACCAATTCTATTAAACAACCTGGAAAGTTTTTGTTTTGATAAACAAAAACGCGTGAAGGATGTACCTGCCCTGTCCACTTTGGCAGGATTTTTGTCAAGTATTAGATGATAAGGCTCATAAATTATTAACCTAAAAATTAAATTATATGGCAAGCAATGGATTTGTTGGTTTTGTTACCGGTGCATTGGCCGGTTTAACCATGGGTATTTTAATAGCACCTGAAAAAGGTGAAAAAACCAGAAAACGAATAAAAAGGGTAACCTCTCTTTGCAGGAAAGATATGGATGAGAACATTAACGAACAGGTTGATGACCTGAAAGACTCTATCAATACTTTTGTTGACGAAATGAAAATCAGATTTGCAAACCTTGAGATGGACCTGAAAGAAAAAGAAGAGGAAGCAAGAAAAAAAGCAGCACGAGAAGTTGAAAAAGGAGCTCAAAAAGTAGAGGATAAAGCGAAGGAAGCACGGGAGTAAGTGACAAAAGGAGTAAAAATATTTAAAGTTACATGTTAAAAGTTGACAACGAATATTAAGAATGAGGTGACAAACACTCGGTCCCTGAACATGTGCCCGCGTATCAACTAATCATCAAATCACCTCGTAAACAAGCAAGCATGAGACACCAAATTCGGAACTACAAAGATCTTCATCGCGCTAAAATATTGCTTCAGGAAGAAGCAGCTTTAAACAGGGAAGCATTGTCAGAGGGAATACGTCAAGCCAAACGGAATTTTGTAATTTCTTTAGGAATGAGCGTTGGTAAACAAGCTAAGTACCTGTTGATGGGCAAAGCATTTAAATTATTAAAACTAAAATCAATATATAGAATAGGAAAATTGTCACGGTTTAAACGTCTGGTAAGCCGCCGATAATGTTAAACCCAAATTATGTATTAGAACTTCGTAATGCATATTTTGGGTTAAATAGCACTTGTCTTTAATGTCGAGTGTTTGGTGCTATTTTTGTATATCTTTGTTTATATATATTAATAAAGCTCAATCGCCATATGCCAGGCGATTTTTAAAACCGGATTATGAATGAACATAAATCAAATCATACATTACTTAAGCAATTATTTAAAATACTCGCGACAATTATTGCAGCTGTTTTATCCATCCTGATCATTGGCACACTTCTTCTTCATACTCCCCCCGTGCAAAAAAAACTTACCGCCATTGCCGGCCAAAAGCTTTCGAAACAATTCAATACAACTGTTCAAATCAAAAAAATCAGCATCTCGTTGCCCAACAGTTTAGTAATAAATGACATATTCATAGAAGGCACTCGAAATGATACTCTGGCCGATATCGGACACGTTCAAATACTATACAATGCATTTGCATTGCTAAATAAAGAAATAGAAGTCGATCTTATCAATATTAAAAACACCCGTCTCAATTTTATCAAATCAGCACGGGACAGCACGTATAATTATTCATTCATCACGCGGGAACAATCCCGGGAACAAAATGATACAACAGAAAATGATTCCGGACAAAAAAAGTGGACATATGACCTGGGGCGGGTGAAACTCCAAAACATCCACCTCCGGCAATTGGATGAAATAACCGGCAATAAAATCAACGTGCAGATCGGGAATCTTCATGTAAAAGCCGAAGCCATAGAGCCGGGAAACAATTTGTTTGCAATCCAAAACATATTGATTGAAAATACATCAATGGATATAACAACACGTTCAAAAGAACTTAAAAAATCACGGCCTTTAAAGTTAGACATTAAATTAACACGATCCCTGGACATTAATAATGTAAGCCTCAATATCAATGATCATGTCTTTCATCAGGTCACCAGGATAGACAGTGCACATGTTTATATCCGGCCTGAAAGAATGGATATTCCCGGGAAACAGATCAGTCTTCATAAAGCTGTCATACGACATACCGGTTTCACGATAGAAAAAGAAAAGATATCCAGGAAAGATTCTATATTTATTGCTGAATATAAACGAAAAAAAGATTCATTAAGCAAACCTGCCAATTGGCAATGGTCAATACACGATCTAAAACTTGAAAACAATGCTTTAAAATTAGCCAATAGAAAAGTTCCAACCCCCTATACCCATTTTGATGCAAATAATATTAATCTTCACGATATTACATTACAGGCAAAAAACATCCACGTCTCAGAAGAAGATTACCAGGGAAATGTTGAACATGTAAGTTTTTCTGACGAAAACGGGTTTACTGTCAATAACCTTGAATTTCAACTGAATGCCAATAACCGGCACGCTGAAATCAATGATTTTGTACTCGAAACACCTGCTACCACGTTTCAGCACACTACAACCATTGAATATCCCGGTCTACAAAAAATATCTACAGGGAACATAAAAGTCAATCTCGAACAATCCGGAATTGGGATGAAAGACATTGTATATTTTGTTCCTTCATTAAAGAGACAATTTGATATTTGCAGGGATACTGCAATCATTCTGTACATTAACGGGCAAGTCAAAGCAAGTCAAACCAATATTGGTTTCCGCGAATTCAGGTTTGGCGTTGGAACACTTACCGGGTTGAACATTTCAGGCAACATCAGCCATTATAATAACACGCGAAAAATATCACCGGATATCGTCCTTGATACATTATACACGACCCGTGAAACACTATTCAGAATAATTGAAGATTCACTCGTGCCGCGAAACATTGCCATACCCGGGAAAATATCCATGACAGGAAATATTAAAGAAACAAGGGGCAGTATTACAGCAAACATGAATATCCAAACTTCACAGGGATTTTTGGATTTAGGTGGAAATTTGAAACGTGACCAGCAGGATTCAACAGAGCGCTATTCACTTCAATTCAATACCGATTACCAGCTTGGACAGTTATTAAAAAATGAACAACTTGGAATCATTAGCGTGAACGGGGAAATTAATGGAACATCCAGACAATTTAAAAACCATCATCTGAACATTGATATCAACTCTGATGTCATTGAATACAATGATTATGCTTACAATGCAATTACAATACAAGGCAAGGCAACCAAAAATTATTACAGGGGTACCATTTCCTCAGGTGACAGTAATATCAGGTTTTCATTAAAAGGCAGTGCTGACTTCCGCGACAGCATCCCGAGGTATAAGGCCGAATTTGACCTGGATGCAGG
>CAYPTK010000097.1:6007-9884 GCA_964413555.1 uncultured Bacteroidales bacterium
CAATCTATCTGACCGGAATATTAGGGGAAAAGGCCGATTGCAAACCGAATTCAAAGGCAATAATATTGACAACTTTAATGGCAGGATGAATATTTATGACATCCTTATCCTCAAAGATAAAAAACGTTACAGTACAGACTCGATCATTTTAAGAGCTTATAACAAGCGGAACAGTATAGATTTAATTGCACATGCAGATTTTTTAAATATCAGGTACAAGGGTTCAGTGAAAATGCAGGAAATGGAAGGGATCATAAAAAACCATCTGAATCACTATTTTAAAATTCAGGATACCTTAAT
Source organism: uncultured Bacteroidales bacterium (assembly GCA_964413555.1). Taxonomy (GTDB): domain Bacteria; phylum Bacteroidota; class Bacteroidia; order Bacteroidales; family JBBRXJ01; genus CAYMKE01. The sequence goes on from CAYPTK010000097.1 coordinate 6,308, forward strand.
CCCTACAACACGAATTCCAAAACATTTCAAGGCTTATGTAAAAATAATGGACAGCCCGTTCATTACAGACATTTTATTGCCCGATTTAGTAGATTTTAAACCGGTATTATTAAAAGCATCTTATAACAATCAGAATACAAGGTTAAAATTAAAAGCACTTATACCCGGGCTGCAATATCAATCCATTCACGTGGATTCAATTACACTGGATATTGATTCAGATGAAGACAGGATGACATACACGACCGGGGTTAACCTGTTGCAATATGATTCGTTAGTAATCAACAATACCAATATTTCCGGGGACATTGTTGAACAAAAAATTCATAACAAACTCGTGATGATGGACGGCAACGGGGCTGTTCAATACAAAATATTTTCACAACTTCAAAATAAAGAAGATGCATTATACTGGCATATCAATCCGGATACACTGATAATGAACAAAAAAGACTGGAGAATCCCGGTCGAAAACCACATCCGCTTCAAAGATCAACAAATGTATACAAACAAGTTTATCTTGAGCCGGGGAAACCAAAAATTCATCATTGATACACGCGAACAAACAAATGACGGGATAAATTACACGGATTTCGTGTTTTCAGATTTTCAATTAAGCACGTTCTTTGAAATGGCAGGCCTTGAAAAACAAAAATTAAGCGCTAACATAAACGGAGAAGTCACGTTAACACAAGACACTGCCTTACAGGGGATTACTGCAAATTTCACCTTGTCTGACCTGTTTGTATTGAATCATAAAATGTTTAACACGGTTGATATAGATGCCAGTAAATCCGGGCAGGCAAACTATCAGGCTACAATCACCATGAAGGACAAAAAAGATTACATCAAGGTGGTGGCGGACTATCACCTGTCGAGAGAAGGAGATAATATCAATGCAAATGCAGAGATCGGGTCTATCCACCTGGAAAAAATACATCCTTTTATAAGCGGTCAATTCAGTGAGTTGTCAGGACCCGTGTCTGGCCGTTTCTCAATAAAAGGAACTACAGAAAACCCTGAATACGATGGAATACTCCGGGTTGATAATATACACGTGACACCTGAACTGTTAAATACCAATTTCGTGTTACAAGGAGGAGAAATTACCTTACAAAACAAACTATTGACACTGGATGAAATCATTATTTTAGACAGGCAGGATAACAGGGCTTCCCTGTCCGGGACATATGATCTTGGACACGCTAACAACCTGGAAATGAAATTTTCTGCAAATAAATTCAAACTACTGAATACAGAACCTGAAGCAGGCAGGAACTTTTACGGGAATGTATCAGCAAACCTCCATGCAGATATCAGGGGAACCGTGAATTCACCTGTTATTGATATGGAACTGGATATATTACAAAACACTGAATTTTATTTTGTAACTCCACGAGAAGAGGCCACTATAGAAGAAGAAGGGGTTGTTCAATTCATACAGGATGATACCGCCAAAAGAATGATTTTTAAACAGGATAAGTCAGTACAACCCGAAGACACCCTGATCAATAGCGGGAATAGCAATATTACGCTGACAGCCAATGTTGAAATAGATGAGGAAGCGATATTACATATTATTGTTGATCCTGCCACGAATGAAGCATTGGAAGTGCAGGGCGATGCCAACCTGAGTTTTGCAATGAATAAAGGTGGCGGACAAAGCCTGACAGGCAGGTATGAAATAGAATCCGGGAAATATACACTTCAGCTTTATAATTTTATCCAACGGGAATTTATTATCCAGGAAGGAAGTTATATTAACTGGATAGGTGAAATAACAGGTGCACAAGTAAATATAGATGCATATTATAAAGTAAACACGGCCCCCATCTCGTTGGTGTCGAGCGATCTGCCCGCGATGACAGCAGAAGAACGGTTGATTTATAAAAACCGTTTGCCATTTCTCGTATTTTTAAATATCCGTGGCAATATGATGTCACCACGGATTGGCTTCAATATAAAACTTGAAGAAGGTGAACAGAATGCTGTAGTGAAATCCAAATTATCACGATTACGTAAAAACGAATCGCTACTGAATAAACAAGTGTTTTCATTATTGATCTTTAAGAATTTCATTCCTTCTTCCTCTGCTCCTGAAACGCCCTCTGATTACGAGATTAACAATACTGCACGATCCGGTATCAGTAACCTGATCAGCAATCAACTCAATCAGTTTGCATCGCGGTATATCAAGGGTGTGGACATTAACCTGGATGTTTCATCATATCAACAATACCGGGAAAAGGAACAACAACAGGTAGGAGAAACACGCGTAGGACTAGATGTTTCAAAACAATTTCTTGATGAACGCCTGACTGTCAGCGTAGGTGGTAATGTAGCCGTTCAGGATGAAGTTAGAGAGCGCGTGCAAGATGCAAATCAATTCACCGGGGATGTAGAACTTGAATATACTCTCACTGAAGATGGCCGGTACAGGATCAGAGCTTACAATAAAACAGACTATGAGAATGTACTGGAAGGACAGGTAAGAAAAACCGGGGTGGCATTGATCTATCATACATCATTCGAATCATTTAGGAATTTATTTATAAATGAACCGGGCGATGATTAAATTTTATCACGCGTGCCGGGATGGTTATAAAAAGAAAGGTATAAAGGTATAGAGGTACATGGAAAATATGGGATACAAGGGATGTCTCCATAATCAATTTCCAATCACACGCTACCCTTATTGCCCCTGTAAACCTTATAATCCAGACAGCATTTTGTATTAATGATTAAAATTATAAACAGGTGAAAATAAAAAATATTAAAAGGATAAAGACGTTTAATCAATTTAAATTTATTAATTTTGCACTTTCTTTTCATTGCCCGGGTGGCGGAACTGGTAGACGCGCATGGTTGAGGGCCATGTCCGCATTACGCGGGTGCAAGTTCGATTCTTGTTCCGGGCACTATTTTAAAGAAAATTCTATACCTGTCTAAAGAAACTCATGTTTTTTCAATAAATTTTATTATTATTGTTAAATGATGTACAAAAATATATTTATACTATCTCTAATATTGATTCTTTTTTCAGGATGCCAGCACCCCTCAAAAAAAAAGAACATTAAAGTTGGTTTATTGTTAGATGAATTGGTGCTTGAAAGATGGCATAAAGACAAATTATATATTACAAACAAAGTCAATGAACTAGGTGGAGAAGTCATTTCTAAAGTGTGTGGATCTGACTATAAAAAACAAATCAGGCAGGCAGATACATTGATAAATATTGAACAGGTGGACGTGATTATCATCATTCCTGCAAATCTTGAAAAGACAGCTAAAATTGTTGAAATAGCACACGAACAGAATGTTAAAGTCATTTCTTACGACAGGTTAATTAAAAATTGTGATATAGACCTGCTGTATTCAACTGACAATGTACAGATTGGTGCAACAATGGCTCAAACGATGGTTGACATGTGCCCAACAGGAAACTATGCTTTGATCAACGGCCCTACCCGTGATAATAATTCATTTTTGTTTAAACTTGGGCAAATGAGTGTGCTTTTGCCTTTACAGGAAAAAGGAGATATTGATCTGGGAAGCATAAAGATAGAGAGCAGGCCAG
>CAYPTK010000098.1:0-9865 GCA_964413555.1 uncultured Bacteroidales bacterium
TTAATAGTGTTTTATATCGATCTTTATCGTTTCGCGGTGAATTTTTCGGGTTAAGTGCTACAGGTTTAATAAATTACAAGATTGCGGCGGGTTCCCCCGCCATTAGCGGGGCAAGTTATCTGACCATTTAAAAATTCAAATAATTCCTTCAACTTAACCGTCATCTCAGATGTGACATGACACTAGAAAAAATGAAGCAGTTTAACTACATTCCATGTGAAGTCGGGTCATAAATAACCCTGTTTTTAATCGACTGCCCCAGGGTTAATTCATCAGCATATTCAAGTTCATCACCTATGGCAACTCCCTTGGCAATGGATGAAATTTTGATAGGATAATTTTTTAAACGTTTGTGAATATAAAAACTGGTTGTATCTCCTTCCATCGTAGTACTCAATGCAAGAATAATTTCATTTACTCTTGTGGATGATACTCGTTTTTCCAGGCTTTCGAGTTCAATATCACCAGGGCCGATTCCGTCTATGGGAGAAATAACACCTCCGAGTACATGATACAGCCCTTTAAATTGTCTGGTATTTTCAATCGACATTACATCTTTCGCGTTTTCTACAACACACAAGATAGACCGGTCGCGTTTGCCCTCCGCGCAGATATCACATTCATCTTTTTCCGAAATATTGTGACAGGTTTTACAGTGTTTTATTTCATCTTTGAGCCGGAGAATGGTCTTGCCAAACACCTCCATCTCTTCCTTGTCTTGCCTTAATAAAAACAAAACCATTCGCAAGGCTGTTTTTTCACCTATCCCGGGGAATTTTGAGAACTCGTGAACTGCTTCTTCCAATAGTTTTGAAGGAAATCTGTTTAATCCCATTTCTTACATTTTGTATATAAATATTATTGCAAAATTAATAGAAATTCAACCTTTGTTCACTACTTTTTATTATTCTTGCATTTAAAAGATAATAATTTATCGAGTATGAGTCCATCAATTGTAATCATCATCATTGCTTTATACTTTAGTATGTTACTCATTGTATCATATTTTACAGGAAGAAACGCGGATAATTTTAGTTTTTTCCTGGGAAACAGGCAGTCGCCCTGGTACATTGTAGCATTTGGTATGATCAGTGCTTCCCTGTCAGGTGTAACTTTTATCTCGGTTCCCGGATGGGTCATAGACAGCAAGTTTTCATATATGCAGCTTGTATTGGGCTATTTAGTCGGGTATGCAGTCATTGCCCAGATTCTCATCCCACTTTATTATAAATTGAATCTTACATCAATATATACTTATTTAAAAACCCGTTTCGGAAATTCATCATACAAGACAGGCGCTTCTTTTTTTCTGATTTCAAGGGTGATAGGCGCTTCTTTCAGGCTTTTTCTCGTGGCCAATGTATTGCAGATCGCGTTGTTTGATGAACTGAACGTGTCGTTTGAAATAACAGTGATTGTAACAATTCTTCTGATTTGGTTGTATACTTTTAAAGGCGGAATACGGACCATCATATGGACAGACAGCTTACAAACATTATTCATGCTATTGGCAGCGGGACTTACAGTGTATTTTATCACGAAACAAATGAACCTCAATTTCAAGGAAACAGTCGATACCATTGCACGAAGTGAATATTCCAGGATATTCTTCTTTAAAGACTGGGATCATCGTTTTCATTTTGTAAAGCAATTCCTCAGCGGTGCTTTTATAAGTATTGTAATGACAGGATTGGATCAGGATATGATGCAGAAAAATTTGAGTTGCCGGAATATTAAAGATGCCCAAAAAAATATTTACTGGTTTAGTTTCACGTTAGTCCCCGTGAATTTATTGTTTTTATCTCTCGGGGTTTTATTGGTAGTGTTTGCAGGGCAGCAGGGAGTTCAATTACCCGCGTTGGGCGATGATTTATTTCCTATCATTGCAACCGGGAATTATTTGCCTGCCGTGGTAAGTGTATGTTTTATCCTCGGATTGATTGCTGCTGCATATTCCAGTGCAGATTCTGCACTAACGGCTTTAACAACCTCATTTACAGTAGATATTCTAAATGCCGGAAACCGGCCTGAACATCAGTTAAAACGCCTGAGAATAGGTGTACATATTTTGTTTTCCGTGCTATTAGCTTTGGTTATACTTGTATTTAATGCATTGAATGACAGAAGTGTCATTGATGCACTTTTTACTGCTGCAGGATATACATATGGGCCCTTGTTGGGAATGTATGCATTTGGTTTGTTTACCAACATATCGGTAAGAGACAGGTGGGTGCCTGTTATTGCAATACTGTCTCCACTATTGTCATTGGCGATTGAAATACTTTCAGGAGAATTCCTGGGCGGATTCAGTTTTGGATTTTTAATTTTGCTTGTCAATGGGTTTATCATGTTTACAGGCCTATTGCTCTTAAGAAAAAATAATATGTAACAGGGTTAAAATTTCAGGATTTCTATATAAGGTTTGTGTGTTTACTAAAGCCGATTTTATTTTTTTAGAAAATAGTACATTCAAATTGATTTAGGATTATAAAGTTGTGTTATAATGCCTTAAACGGGATGAATAATTATCAGAAGAAAAGAATAAAATATTTTTAAAAAAAATCTGTTTTGATATTTAGAATTAAATATTATTTTTACACTGCAATCAATATTGTTCTTTGAAGAAATTTTATGAGAATATAAATACGCCTTCGAAGAGGAAGCTGTTTGCAGGGCTATTATTTTGGAGAGATGGCCGAGCGGCTTAAGGCGCACGCTTGGAAAGCGTGTATTCTGTTACCGCGGAATCGGGGGTTCGAATCCCTCTCTCTCCGCATTATTTTATTTGGCAACTTTTTTATAAATTTATATAATAACTAATTTTAATTCTTTTAAAAATAAAAATCCTTGTGCTATGAAAAAATTATTTGCTTTAATGGCGGTGATAAGCATTTTGGTTTTGGGGATGTCAAAAATGTCATTTGCTCAAACCGAAGAAGAAAATACAGACACGACCGAAAAAGTAGCTGATACTGCTGCTGCTTCTGTTGATACTGCTTCTGTTGATACTGCAGGAACCGGTGAAGCTGCCGGAGAAGAAACCGAAGAAAAAGACGAAGGAAAAAAACAAAAAACGACCCTTCACAAACAAATTAAAGAAAAATTTATTGAAGGTGGCCCGACATTCATGGGTTTCGTGTTACTCGCTCTTATTTTTGGACTTGCAATAGCTATTGAACGGATTATTTACCTGAACATGGCTGCAACAAACACAGACAAACTTTTAAACAAGGTTGAAGAAGCCTTGGACAGTGGCGGGGTAGAAGCTGCTAAAGAAGTATGCAGAAACACGAAAGGCCCTGTTGCAAGTATTTTCTACCAGGGACTTGACAGGTACGAAGAAGGAATTGATGTTGTAGAAAAATCCATTGAATCATACGGCAGCGTGCAGATGGGATTACTGGAAAAAGGACTTACCTGGATTTCATTATTCATTGCAATTGCCCCTATGTTAGGATTTATGGGAACTGTAATAGGTATGATCGGTGCTTTCGACTCAATCCAGAAAGCCGGTGACATCAGGCCTTCACTTGTAGCCGAGGGGATTAAAGTGGCGTTGATCACAACCGTGTCAGGTCTTATTGTTGCTGTAATTTTGCAGGTCTTCTATAACTACATTGTAGCTAAAATTGACAGCATTGTCAATGATATGGAAGATTCATCTATCTCGATGGTAGATATGCTTGTCAAATATAAAAATAAATAAACCATGTCTTCAACCAGAATAATTAATATCGTTTTTTATTTGCTGTTGATTGTTTCAACAGTAATTACAGGCTTTTTTTACCTGGGAAGCACGATTGAAATTGGAGGAGAAGAAGTACCTAAGGTGACTGAAATGGCTTTAAACTGGACTTATGTTTTGTTTGGGCTTGCTATTATTAGTTTGGTCGTATTCTCCATCATCCAGATATTTCAAGAACCTAAAAAAGCCATTAAAACCTTTATATCAATAGGCATTTTTTTGATTGTTATTTTAATAGCATATAGTAGTGCATCTGCTGAAGTTCTTACACTCGTGGGATATAAAGGTGAATTCAATGAACCTGTTTCATTAAAATGGTCCGGTGCCGGTTTAATTACAATGTATATCTTCCTGGGCCTGGCTATTTTGAGCATTTTATATACCGAAGTTGGAAAATACTTCAGGAGATAAAAAAACAATTTTGCTTGGCTTGCCTGTTTATAGGGTAAGCCTTCGTGTCTAAACAATTTAAATAATATTATAAATGGCAGGAAAAAAAAGAAGAGAAATACAGGAGATCAATGGAGGGCCAATGGCCGACATTGCATTTCTGCTGCTTATATTTTTCCTTGTTGCAACCACTATTTCTACCGATTCCGGGTTGTACAGGAAATTGCCTCCAATGCCTAAAAAAGATCAGGATGTAGATATAGATATTAAAAAGCGTAATGTATTGCCTGTTCTTGTAAATAAAAACAATGACCTATTGGTAAAAGGAGAACGGATGGACATTAGAAACTTGGCTCCCAAAGTAAAACGATTCATGCAAAATCCTTACAATGAAGAAGATTTGCCGGAAAAGAAAACAAAAAATGTACCATATTTTGGCGAATATGAAGTCACTAAAGGAATTATTTCTTTGCAAAATGACAGGGGAACATCTTATGGAATGTATATTAAGGTTCAAAATGAGTTGACAAGGGCCATCAATGAATTGCGGGATGATCTTGCAATGCAGAGATTCGATAAAAAATTTGATGAATTGGAGCAATCCAGGCAAGAAGCCATCAATGAAATTTATCCTTTGGCTATTTCTGAAGCAGAACCTAAAAATGTTGGAGGAGACTAATCATGGCTAAATTTAGTAGATCAGGAAAAAAAGGATCCCCGGGAATCAGCACAGCCTCTTTGCCGGATATTGTATTCATGTTGCTCTTCTTCTTCATGGTTTCAACCACCATTCGTGAAGAAGCAGAAAAAGTACAAATAACAGTACCCAAAGCAACTGAAGTAAAAAAACTGGAAAAAAAATCATTGGTTAGTTACATTAAAATAGGAAAACCAATTCAAGGGTATCAAAAATTATACGGGACCAAACCGAGGATTCAGCTGAATGATGCATTTGCAGGAGTAGATGACATTCGCGAATTCGTGTCGAGTGAACGGGATAACCTGACTGAAAATAATAAACAAAAAATGACCATCAGCTTGGAAGTTGACAATAACACCAAGATGGGCATTGTAACCGATGTTAAACAGGCTTTGAGAAGAGCAAGCGCGCTTAAAATTAATTATTCAACAAGAGAAGTAGAAGTGAAAAATTTATATGATGATAATTAATTTTTTTAAGATATAATGAATAAAAAGGAGGAAAAAATTATTATTTTCCTCCTTTTTTTATGAATGGAAATATCGTGAAAGATGAATCGTTAATATATAAAATCGCCCTGAGCTTTATTCCTTTAATTGGTGACATCAATGCCAAAAAACTCGTGGCATATGTTGGTAGTGCAGAAGGTATATTCAGGGAGAAAAAAAGCAATTTATTGAAAATTCCGGGTATTGGCAATGTTATTGCAAGCCATATATCAAATAATGATGCATTAAAACGTGCAGAGGAAGAGATTGAATTTATCCTGCAGAATGACATTAATCCGCGTTATTATCTTGATGATGATTACCCGGAACGATTGAAAAATTGTCCTGACGGGCCTGTTATATTATACACTAAAGGAGAGCCGATCCCGGCCTATCCCCCCAAGATTATTAGCATTGTCGGAACCCGGCATCCTTCTCAGGAGGGAATACATAATTGTACCCGCCTGATTGAAGAGCTTGCAAAACACCATCCCGAGCTTATCGTGATAAGCGGACTTGCATATGGTATTGATGCCTGTGCACATAAAAACGCGTTGAAACATCATTTAAATACATTTGCAGTAGTTGGACACGGGTTGGATATGATCTACCCTTCGTTACATCAAAAAATGGCCAACGAGATGTTAAAAACGGGAGGTTGGATCAGCGATTTTCCAAGTAACACGAAAATTGAAGGGCAGAATTTCGTGAAACGTAACCGCGTTATTGCAGGACTTTCTGATGCAACAGTTGTTGTTGAATCTGCCATTAAGGGAGGGGCGCTGACAACTGCTGACATAGCCAATTCTTATGATCGTGAAGTTTTTTCCTTTCCAGGAAGGGTTAGTGACATGTATTCTAAAGGATGCAATGCACTGGTGAAAAAAAATAAAGCTGTTTTAATTGAAACTGCCAAAGACCTGGAATACTATATGAAATGGGATAGCAGGAATAAGAAAAAACAGGAATATGTCCAACAAAAATTATTTGTTGATTTACAAGACAATGAAAAAAGAATCCTGGATATTTTAAAACATGAAGGGGAACAAACAATAGACCAAATCTCGAGTATACTTGACATCCCACCATATCAAATATCACCATTATTACTTAATCTTGAATTCTCCGGTTTGGTTCGTTGCCTCCCGGGAAAATTATATAAATCCGACCCGGGGTATTAATCGTGTAGGCTATTTATATGTCGTTTTATTTTGGTTGGGTATAAATCGTCCATTGTAATCATAATACCGGTTTCCATAACAGTTCCGAAAGCACGGTTAACCACGGTGCCAAAAGTCTTGAGGGTAGGAGATAAATTCATGTATGCATTGATCAGGGGGGGGATCCTGGAACCTAATGCCCTTATTTTATGTGATAATGTTTTATAGCCCTCCTTAAAGTCTTTTCCTTCAAAAATAGCCTCCAGTTCACGTATGTCCGTTTCATACGGGACTGGTTCTTTTGGAATAAGCAATTTATCCGGGTCTGAAAAATATTTTTCCAGGAAGAATAAAAGCATATCCCGTGCTTGAGCCAAATAATTTTGATATATAGTTACTTTTCCAAAAAAATATTTTTTGGGAGTATTATTCATCATGATAGCACCCAACCCATCCCATAAATTATCCAACGCGAACATTTCTTTTCTTGTTTTTGCAGTTGATTGATAATCAGGCCTTATAAAAGACCTTCCCAGTTCAATCAGGTGGGGCAGGTATTCGGAAATAAATTTATCAGAAAAATTAAACAGTTTAGCAGTAGCCAATTCCAGGTCGTCACGAATATTCTCGTTCCCGCACACGAAAAACCTGTAACCACCAATGATCTCTTTTTTTCGTGGTTCCCATAAAATCAATTGCTTGTAGGGGTTTTCGCGTTTGTCAAAATAATCAATATCCAGTTCTTTCCCGGTGCCTCCCCCTGCTTTTCGAAATGTTAATTCACGCAATCTCCCGATCTCTGTCATGGTATTCGGAGAATTATGGTGTGTAATCACGTACAATTCATTGTTGCCATAATTGGTTTGCCGAAGGAGCTTGTCCCGGGTCAATTCATTTGCAATAAGTTCACTATTTACAGGAGCAATGATTTCTTTCATACAATTTATATTATAGGACAAAAATAACAAAAATCTTGTTTTAATATTGAAACTCTTGATGATGCTCAACATTTAACCGGTAAACATGTTCCTTTAATTTTTGTGCCCAATCCCTCGGTGAATATCGTTTATCAAACGTTTTATATGAAATGGGTTTGCCAAATTTAAGGTGTAAATTTTTATTTTTTTGTTTAAACATCTCATGTGGAAGTAAAAACATTTCAATATTTGCTTTGATCCCTATTTTTTTTCTGAGATTGGCCAGGTTGTAAAAAAAATGAGAATTCCGGCCGTCAAAATAAATTGGTATGATGTCTCTTTGATATTCCTGTGCTTTAGAGATGAAATTTTTTTTCCATTGTAAGTCAACAATCGTTCCTTTCACCTTGCGGGAACATAAACCTGCCGGGAACGTGAGGATTTGAACATCTGACATGTAAGTGTTTTCAATCATTTTAGCATACTCCTGGGTTTGTTTTCCAAGTGTATTCACCGGTATAAAAACCGGTTCAAGGTTTTTAAGATTCAACAGTATATCATTTACTATAAACTTAATTTTTTGGTTGAACATATGCCCGATACAGCTTATGAGTACCATGCCATCCAAACCGCCCAACGGATGGTTGGAAATGAAAATATATCTCCCGTCTTTGGGTATGTTTTCCTGCCCTTCACACGTGTAAGTAAGTCCGATATCCCTGAAATACTGGTCAACAAATTCAACCCCGTATAAATCACCGTTTTTATTTAAAATATGATTGATTTCGTCTTCATGAATAATGCTTTTAATAAACCTGATTAAAAAACCGGGTATTGTTTTCAAAAGATTAGGATTTTTTTTTCTGATCACCTCCTTGATATCTATAAATTTTTTTTCAGCCATAATGGTAAAGTAAGTGTTGAGTTTTAATTTGAAATCGTGTTGCCTTAACAAACAAATATGAAAATAATATCAAAACTAATGAATCATTTCAATACTTATATATAATCATTCAAAATATTTTATTTATTCATTATCGAGTAATCTTTGGATTACAAAAATATTTATTTTATATTCGGAACATAATTATTAATCTTTAAAATTTTATTGAATGATGAAAAAGAATAGTTTAATACCCGTTTATTTTGTGGCAATTTTTTTATTGTCGTGTTTATATTCATGTAAATCCGGTAAGCAACAAGATGGAGTTCAAGATGAACCCGGCTTGTTTAAATCAAAAAAGCAGGCAGTATGCATATGGAATGGCACGCCTCTTCGTGAAGAACCCAAGAGAAAAGGGAAATGGATATCCGGGATTAACCTGGGTGAAAAAGTGACATATTTAGGAGAAAGCAAGATTGATAGCAATTATAAGAACAGGGAATATTATAAGGTAGAACTTTCAGATGAAACACGGGGATGGGCTGGTTCATTCGGTATCGTGGTTGATGCTTCCACGGCTGCAATCAAAAATGAGACCCCGCTTTATAAACGTCCCGACATGTTAACAGCTTCTGATAAAACATTAGAACCCGTTGAATTTATTGCTATAACTGAAGAGAAAGACGGATGGATCGAGGTGATTGGAAGCCAGAAGCGATTTAAAGGATGGATCAAAAATGAAAACATAACTAAAAATGATGAAGATGTGGCAATCTCTGTTTTGGCAGCTAAGGAATTCCCCAAGGGCATAAAAAATGCATCTATTGAAGAATTGGAAGCGTTCCTTGAAGAACTTCCATATAAGAATTCCGGGTTTTTAAAAATCCTCAAGAATAATCTTTCAGAAAAAAAAGCTGAAGCTGACGAAAAAGAAATGTTAGAAGCCGAATCTGAAATGATGGAAGCTGATACAACTAATGAATAAAAGATTTTTTACACGTGGCTTTCCCGACGTTTTGTTATAACACGTTGGGAAAGTCTTTCTTTATGATTGCGAATTCGCAAAATCAAGTATAATAATTTGCACCAGTAAACAGCGTGTTTCGAAGCTTCGCGAGACTCGTTACCGGGTATCGCGACACAAAACATGTCCTTATAAACTACACTACTGATCCCTGTTTTGCAGATAATGAACAAATTCTTCGATATGCTTGTATTTTTTTCTTGGCATTGATAATTTATCAAATACCTGGTAAGTCTTATTGAAAAAAATATTTATTTTTTCTTTTGTTATTTGTTCAACATCTAAATCCTTGTAAATGTTTTTAACGCTGTTTATTTTATCTTTAATATCTATGTCTTTGTCATTCATTAAAGAAAGGAGTCTGGTGTATTGTTCGTTTGTTGACAATTCCAATGCTTTGATCAGTAAAAAAGTTTTTTTATTGGCTGCAATATCACCACCAATTTCTTTTCCAAAACGTTCTTTATCTCCAAAAGTATCCATTAAATCATCCTGGAGTTGAAACGCCAATCCCAGGTTGATGCCGAATTCATACAATAATTTGGCATCCCCCGGGGG
>CAYPTK010000099.1:0-1590 GCA_964413555.1 uncultured Bacteroidales bacterium
AAACAAGGTTTAAAAGATACAGCTTTCATGGTACTCGAAGAATGGGCACACAACGTGTCATTTGATAAAGAAGAAATTGATAAAGAACGTGGTGTAATTGTTGAAGAATGGAGGCTTGGATTGGGAGCCCGGGATCGGTTGTTTCGAAAAATATTTCCGGTCATATTCCAGGGAAGCAAGTATGCCGAGCGGCTTCCGATCGGAAAAATGGAAGTGGTTAAGAATTTTAAATACCAAACACTCGTTGATTTTTATGAACAATGGTACAGGCCAGACCTGACAGGGGTTATTGTTGTTGGTGATATTTCAGAAATATACGCGAAAGAAAAAATCAAAGAACATTTCGCGCGTATCACTATGCCCAAAGATCCAAAAGAAAAAGAATTTTATAAAATTCCTGACGTGGAACAAAATATAGCCAGGGTATTCACGGATAAAGAAGCATTATACAATCAATTCACCATTTATTTCAAAAAATATACCCCTTCTGGTATTAAAACAATCAAAGATTATCGGAATCACGTGTTGATCCCGATATTATGCAATTCGCTTATAAGTAACCGCTTAAAAGAATTGCAGGAAATCCCGGAAGGCCCCTTTATCAATACATATACACGACATGGTAAACTATTCAATATTCCTGTTGACGTGTTTAGAATTTCCGGTATTTCAAAAGAAAACAGGGTTAAACATGCCCTGGATACATTATTCTCAGAGATTCAGAGAATAAAGTTGTATGGATTTACTGATTCTGAAATAGACAGGGAAAAAAAGAAACTGCTTAACCGCTTTGAAGAACTGGCTAATGAATCAGGTAAAATATCATCATCATATTATGTATCGGAATATATGAGGCATTTTTTGCATGGAGATCCTATCCCCGGGATCAAAAAAGAATATGAATACGCGAAAGCATTGATGCCTGGTATCAATATGAAAGAACTGAATGAATTAGCCGATAAATGGATGTGGGGAGAGCATATGATTACGATTGTAACTGCACCTGAAAATTCAAGCCTTCCTGTTGAGCAGGAAATATTAGATATCATCGAAAAATCAAAAAATCAACAATTGGAAGCCTATCAGGACAATGTTAAAGAACAACCTTTGCTGGATACTATTCTGACTGGATCTGGCTTGTTGCAAAAACAATATAATGATACCTTTGAATATACCGAAATTACATTGAAAAACGGGATTACTGTCGTTTTAAAACCAACAGATTTTAAAAACGATCAGATTATGTTTTCGGCAATCAGCCCGGGTGGCCATTCTCTATACCCTGATAAAGATTACATGTCCCTTAAATATTTACCGGGCTATATTAATCATTCAGGGCTTGGAGAATTTGATAAGCTCCAATTGGAGAAAAAGCTGGCTGGAAATACAGCCAGTGTCAACTTTTGGTTAAATGACATTTCCGAAGGGTTTACCGGAAGCGTCTCACCATCAGATAAAAAAACGTTATTTGAATTACTATATCTTTATTTCACGTCTCCCCGTGAAGATTCTTCTGCACTGGAACGAATCCTGTCAAAAGATAGAAGTAAATATAAATATATCAACGAGAACCCCAGGACTGTTTTTTAT
>CAYPTK010000099.1:1600-3478 GCA_964413555.1 uncultured Bacteroidales bacterium
TATGATACACTTCAAAAAATTGTAACACGAAATGATCCTCGAACCATTCCTTTCCCATCATCAGAACAATTGAGTGAAGTTTCCATGGACAAGATTTTTGCAATATATAAAGAACGTGTTGAAAATGCTTCTGATTATACATTCTTTTTTGTTGGTAATTTTAAGTGTGATTCTCTTATTCCATATATTGAACAATATTTAGGAGCATTGCCTGTCTCGGGACATAAAGAACAATGGAAGGATGTAACTGCAGAATTTCCCGATGGCATTACAAATACAACCATTCATAAAGGATCAGAACCTCAAAGTTTTGTAGCCCTGGTTATGAATGAACCTTTTGATTGGTCGTTTGAAAAAACATTAAAGATGAATATGCTTGAAAAAATCCTTTCGATCCGGCTAAGGAAAAAGATGCGAGAGGAAGAGAGTGAAGTCTATGGGATCAGTGTGAATGCAAATGCAAGCCTGTATCCTAAATCAGAATATTCCTTTAGTTTTGTTTTCGGGTGTAATCCTGCTAAAGCTGATACTTTAGTGGATATCATTTTTGATGAAATTAAGAAAATTCAAAACACTCCTCCATCAGATATTGAAATGCAGAAAGCACGAAGTATTTTTATACGACAGAGAGAGACAAAGATTGAACAAAATGGCTTCTGGATCAATCAACTTGAAAACCATTATTTCCTGGGCATGAAATTAAAGACAATAGATGAATACACGACGCTAATTAACCAGATCCCGGCAGAAGAGATAAAAAATGCTGCAAATCATTTTCTTACCCCAGGACATTATGTTAAACTGGTTCTAAAACCCGGGAATGAGCATTGATGAAAAATAGTTTTTGTATATCATTTGTCACTTGATGGCAATAAAAATACTTAATCTTAGTTTTTAAAAATAATTGGTTATATAATAAAACCCCATTGCCGATGAAGAACATCCTACTTTTTTACTGAAACAAATAAGATGTACAAGAAAGCAGGTATTTTACAATTAATATTATTTATTTTCACTGCTGTCCAGCTAACAGGAAACACACCTAAATACAGCAATGAATTCCTTTCTGTAGGAATTGGTGCCAGGTCATTGGGCATGGCCAGGTCTACTACAGCCACTGTAGGGGAGGTGACCTCGGTTTACTGGAACCCTGCAGGAATGGTCAGTATACAAAATGATGCAGACATTGGAGCAATGCATTCAGAGTATTTTGCCGGCCTCTCTAAGTATGATTTCCTGGGGGGAGTTTTAAAAATGGATTCAAGCTCTGCTGCTGGATTTTCAGTGATCCGTTTTGGTGTGGACGAGATTCAGAACACGTTAAACCTGGTTGATGATAATGGCGTTGTTGATTATAACCGGATTAAAGAATTTTCTGTGGCAGACTGGGCATTTACATTTTCTTATGCACAAAAATCAAAGATCAAAGGATTGCAATATGGAGCCAATGTAAAGGTGATCCACCGGCTTATCGGAGATTTTGCCAGCGCCTGGGGATTTGGCATTGATGCAGGTATCCAGTATTTTAAAGGAAAATGGTCATTGGGAATTATGGGAAGGGATATAACAACCACATTTAACGCCTGGAATTTTAATGAAGAAAAATTAAAACCTGCATTTGATATGACTGGTAATAAAATGCCAGATAATGCTCTTGAAATTACAATGCCCCGGATAACTGCCGGTATTGCAAGAACTATAGATATTAGTAATTATTTTTCAGCGCTGGTTGAGGCCGATATAGACATGTATTTTGACGGGAAGCGTCACACGTTAATTAAAAGTGATGTAGCCAGCTTGGATCCTCATGTAGGATTTGAAATAGGATACAAAAAATATTTGTTTTTCAGGGGAGGAATAGGGAGTTTCCAGGAAATT
>CAYPTK010000099.1:3488-8524 GCA_964413555.1 uncultured Bacteroidales bacterium
ATCATATTATGCATTTGAACCCAATATGGGACTTGGTGTTAAGATTCATAGCTTATATATAAATTATGCACTTACCAATATTGGAAGCCAATCCGTCGGGCTTTATTCCAACGTGTTTTCACTCCGTTATGCCTTTGACTTCAAAAAATAGATATTACTGAAACCACGTGATCCGTCTTTTTAAATAAATTTTTTTAGCATAAAACAGGTATTTAAAATATGGGATATTTTTGAAATATTTATAATTTTACTATTTTACATTTCAAAATACTGGTTTAAGAAAATAAAGCAAATTATACACGTATGAACAAATTTAAATTTATTATTTATAGTATTGTAGCATTTCAGTTCTTTACATATGCAGACTTAAATGCACAACGGAACCCGTTTTCAGAAGAAGTTAAAAAATACCCCAAAGAAATATACGATAAGATGGATTACAATTTATCGGATGAAGATGAGGAGATGTTAGAAAGATTCACTGAATTGTGGAACGAGTCCGGCGCGTTTTCACAAGATGAAAAATTGGAGATTATTAAATTATCAAATCATATGTTGGCAAACAGGGTACGTCCTTACCCGCATTTCAAGTACCTGGTGAAAACACTTTTATTGTTTAAAAAAGATCGAATCCAAACACGAAATTACGAGTCATGGAAGCAAGGAATACAAAAATTATTGGACGATCGTGTCAGGATGACAACACTTGAAGATTACTTTGAACGAACCTACTCGTTATTTAAAAATAATATTTTATATCAATCATATTCCTCAAAGTGGAAAGCTGACAAGAGCAATTACGATTTAAAAACAGGAGAAGAAATTAGCGTTGAATTTGATGACATCACGTTAACATGTTATTCTAAAAGAGATAGCATTAAAGTTTATGACACGAAAGGGGGGTATCGTCTTTTGGATGGAATATGGAACGGTAATGGAGGTACTGTAACATGGGAACGGGCAGATTACAAAAGAAATAGGGTATATGCCACGTTAAAAAATTATACCATTAACATGAAAAAATATAAATATGAAGCGGATTCCGTTGAATATTTTAATAAAGGGTTTATTGGTAAGCCATTGTTAGGGAAATTGAGTGATAAGGTAATGAATACTTCGATAAAAAGTAACATACTTTATCCACAGTTTGAAACGTATACAAAAAATTTTAAGATTAAAGACCTGTATAAAAATATAAACTACGAGGGTGGTTTTATGTTTGAAGGAGCCAGGATCATTGGAAGGGGAACAAAAAATAACAAAGCCAGGCTTGATATTACACGTTCGGATACTACATTTTTCAGGGCTGCATCAAATTACATTGTAATCAATAAAGAACAATTAAAAGCACTTGAAACAGAGGTCACGATTTATACAGGACATGATTCAATTTACCACCCCAACTCTACATTTACTTATATTCCATACAGGCGAATGATCGTAATTACAAAGGGTGAAAACATTACCTCGCAAATACCATATTTGAATTCATACCATAAAGTGAATATGGATTTTGAAGAATTAAGGTGGAAAATTGATGAACCATTTATATATATGACAATGAAGCGAGGTAATGCTTTTGGTATTGCCAGTTTTAAATCGTTCAACTATTTTAATAAGGCAGAGTATGAAAAAATGCTTTATTTAGATCCAATTCATCCTTTAGTCGCTGTAAAACAATATGCTAAATCATACGGGTTCGATGAATTTGATGCTATGGGATTTGCAAAATACATGGCTTTTTCAATTCACCACGCCAGGCGTTACCTTATGAAACTCGCGGCACAAGGGTTTATCTATTTTAACACGGAAACAGACATGGTAAGAATAAAACAATTGTTATACGATTATGTAGATGCTAGTGCCGGACGGGTTGATTATGATGTTATCAATTTCGTGTCTGAAACCAAAGCACCTACCGAGAATGCTGTATTGGATATAAGGAATATGGACCTGATAATTAACGGGATGCCAAGGGTATTGGTGAGTAATGCCCAAAATGTTGATATTATTACTTCCGATAAAAAAATCACGCTCAAGCGGAACAGGAGTTTTTCTTTTAAAGGACAAGTAAACGCGGGAAAACTTACCTTTTATGGAGATAATTTTTTCTTTAAATACGATAGTTTTAAAATTAACCTCCAAAATGTTGATTCGCTTGAGATGAGGGTTGCCGATGATGTTGATCAATTAGGAAGGCCGATCTTCCTTAAAGTGAAAAATGTAATAGAAAATATAACCGGTGATCTTTTTATCGACAAGCCTAATAATAAATCCGGGCTGGAAGATTATCCCAGGTACCCGGTTTTTGCAAGTAGAGAGTTTTCTTACGTGTATTATGATGACCCCGGTATATTAAATGGTGTATACCCCAAAGAAGACTTTTATTTTAAATTGGATTCTTTTGTCATAGATAGCCTGGACAACTTCAATAAGTTTTCATTGAAATTCTCGGGAGAATTTGAATCTGCCGGCATATTCCCTACCTTGAGGGAAAACCTGAGATTAATGGAAGACCGGTCCCTCGGACTTAGAAAGTCAGCTCCCGGCGAAGGATATCCAATATATAACGGGAAAGGAATGTTTTATAAGAATTTCAAACTCAATTATAGCGGACTCCGGGGCGAAGGACGAATAGAATATCTTTCATCCACGATCCATTCCGATGATTTTATTTTCCTTCCTGATTCCATGAATACCGAAGCGTATAAATTTACCGTTGACAAGGATAAATCCTTGAAATGCCCGCCTGCACTTTCATCTACTACAAAGATACATTGGGAGCCTTACAATGATGAATTAACAGCAACAAATATTGATGAAGAATTTGAATTGTATAACGGGAAAGCAGTCCTGAATGGTTCTATAAGCCTGAAACCTTCAGGGTTATTCGGGAACGGGGTTCTTGATATGAAAACAGCTGTTATGGAATCTAACAACTATGCATTTAAAGAAGAAGCATTTGATGCTGATTCTGCTGATTTTAAACTGAGGTCATTGAGCAGCAGCAATTATACCCTGCTAACGGAAAACGTGGATGCACATATTGACTTCTATAACAGGAAAGGAACATTTAAGTCCAATGAAGATTATTCATTGGTCCAATTCCCAACGAATAAATACATCAGCTATCTTGATTATTTCGTCTGGCACATGGATACGAAAGAATTTGACATGGGGCTCACGAAAACGTATAAGGATGATAAACTTGCATCTTTCAAAGGTGATACGTTGGCTGGCCCCAGGTATATATCCGTCCATCCCGATCAGGATTCATTGAATTTCGTATCTAGTGAAGCAACATATGATTATAAAGACAATTTATTAAAAGCAAAGAAAGTTGATTATATCAAAGTAGCAGATGCAAAAATATTTCCGGATGAAGAAAATGTAACCATTGAAAGCAATGCTAAAATGCGAACTCTTGAAAAAGCTGATATCTTAGCCAGTGATTCCACCCGATACCATTCATTTTATAATGCCACGGTGAATATTAATTCACGAAAATATTATAAAGCAGAAGGTGATTTTGATTATCAAGATAAATATGGGATGAAACAAAAAATTCATTTTCAGACAATAAGTGTAGATACCGGGAGCCGTACTTATGCACAAACCACGTTGATTGAAAATGATTCATTTATGTTAAGTCCTAAATTCCAATACCAGGGAGATATATTGCTCAGAGCTGAAGAAAAACTATTGTATTTTGACGGTGGTGTAAACATTAAAGCTGATTGTAAAACACATGGAAGTAAAAATACATGGATATCATTTGAATCAACAATTGATCCTGAACATATATTAATACCAATCCCTAAACAACCCACGAATATCAATAACAGAAGTATTTACTCGGGGACAATTATTTCTCATGATTCAATTCACGTGTATTCATCGTTTCTTGCCGGAAGAAAATCATACAGTGATAGCTATATAACCCGTGCCAAGGGATTTTTGCATTACAATGAAATGGAAGACTGGTTTGAAATATCAAGAGAAGAGAAACTTTATAATCCGGACCTCCCGGGGAATTATTTAAGATTGGCTCAATATCCATGTGAAGTTTATGGTGAAGGTGAGATTGATTTGGGACTTGATTTATGGCAGGTTAAATTGAATTCAATTGGTGAAGTAACTCATAAATTAGATACGAATACCGTGGAAATGAACCTCATGATGGGCATCGACTTTTTCATGCATAAAAACGTGATCAAAACAATGGTTCATCATATAGATAGTGTATCAAATTTTATGGATATCGAAAGATATTCTGAAAAATATATGGCACGGATTGATGAAATGCTTTATCAGAATGATTTTAAAGACATGAGGGCTGAAGACCTTTATGAAGATACCATTATTAATTTCCCGAAAGAATTACAAAGCACCCTGCTATTTGATGACCTTACCTTGAAATGGGATCAGAAAACTAAATCGTATTATTCGGTTGGCAAAATGAACCTGGTAAGTGTTGGGAATTATCCTGTCAATATTGAAGTCCAGGGCTACATGGAATTCAGGAGACACCGCGACGGGGACAGGTGGGACTTATTCCTCAAAATAGACAAAGATAATTGGTACTACTTTGGGTACAATAGGGCCATTCTTCAGACATGGTCTTCTTATGACCCCTATGCAATGGCCATTGAAGCGTATAAAGTCAACAAACGAACCATCAGTTCGCGAAGTTTCTGGAGTAAGCTGACAAGTATTTTTTCAGGAAAAAAAGATACACATCAGTCAGAACCAATGACACGTGCGAAGGCAAGGAAGAAACCATACCGGTATATGGTATCTACAGCTGAAAAAATGTTTTTCTTCTTGCAGAGATACCAGGACAGGACAGGGGAGCGGCTACTCTATCAGTGATTTACGTGTTTGGAACCTAAACATGGTCTGATTTGCAGCAATCAATCTTAAGGTTCTGCTGTTTAATATTTTATTTATTGCAAATGGAGAAACTCAGGATTTGGTATAATTTGTTTATCAGGGTTTTTATTTACCATTTAATATTCTGGTATATTGCATTGCTG
>CAYPTK010000099.1:8534-9791 GCA_964413555.1 uncultured Bacteroidales bacterium
GCATTGCTGTTATATGTTTTTTTTACTGGTGATAAGCAGTTATTTCCTAATCATCTTTCCATTATTACTGTCAATTCAGTCTTTTTAAATTCGTTTTATGTAGCCCTTTCCCTTACCATTCTTTTCACGTTTCTGGATAGTCTCTTTTCCGACCGTATATTACGCCGCTCACCGGTTCGTTTTCTTGCTGTTTTGCGGTCTGTCCTTTATTTTTTCGTGGTGATTATAATTTTTGCCCTCGCTAAACACCCGTTAAACAAGTTAGCTGAATTACAATGGCAGGAAGCCAGGGTGTTGGTGCCAACATTAAATATTGCTTTTTTGCGTTTCCTGGTGTATTTTTACTTGGCCTGTTTTTTAAATAATTTTTTCAGAGATATGGTGAAGCGCATTGGTCGCGGAAATTATTCCAAATGGTTCTTTGGATTGCTGAAAAAACCCAGGGAAGATGAACGGATTTTCATGTTTATAGATATGAAAGCGTCTACCACGATAGCAGAAAAGCTCGGGCATAAGAAATTTAGTTACCTGGTACAGGATGTGTTCAATGATTTGGCTGTAGTGGACAATTATTATGGTGATATTTACCAGTATTTGGGTGATGGAGCTATTATTTCCTGGAGCATAAAAGACGGAATTGTTGATAATAATTGTATCAAAGCCTTTTTTGCTTTCAATCGTGTTGTCCAGCATAGAAGTAAATCATATAAACGAAAATATGGATTTGTTCCACAATTCAAGGCTGGAATGCATGTAGGAAAGGTGATGGTGCTCCAGGTAGGAACCATCCGCCGGGATATTTCATACAATGGTGATGCATTAAATACAACAGCACGTATTGAATCCATGTGTAATGAATTGCGTCGGAACCTTTTGGTATCAGGCGACCTGTATAAATTGTTAAAGGACAGGAAAAACTTTCAGTTCAAAAATATCAGCAGTACCCAGTTAAAAGGGAAACGTAAAAAAACAGAAATATATGATGTGAAAGAGAAAGCAAAGAGGTCAAAAAAAACACTAATTAGTGTCCGTCTATAAAGTCCGACTTCTTCGTTATACTCGATGGAAAAACAATCCATTTACGCGAGTAAACTCCTTATTTTTCCATCTTCGCGAGCCTCGAAACCTCCATTATAAAGCATTTAATACATACAGACATATTTTCAGGAGGTTCAATCTGACCATTAAAAAAACAAAAAAAGAACCAGATTAATTCGGGCTTTATAGCCTGGACACTGACATTATGGACAAACACTA
>CAYPTK010000100.1:0-5546 GCA_964413555.1 uncultured Bacteroidales bacterium
GGCTTAGGCGCCTTGCATCTGCACAAAGCTAATGGTATGAATGTTCCGGGTTAATGATATTGAAATAATCATCCGGTATGCGTGTCAAAGTAATTGTCAGGGCTCGGTTCATCTTCCGGCTCCTCCACTTCTTCTATTTCCCACGAATATTTAGGCCGTTGTGGGCCCTGATTTTTATAAAACACTGCTAATATCAGCCCGGCAATTCCTCCCATCAAATGAGCTTCCCAGGAGATATGCTCCAGGATAGGAAAGACACCCCATATCAGGCTTCCATAAAGAAATACAACCAGTAGTGAGATAGCCATAAGCCGGTAATATCTCCGGAATATGCCGCTGAAAAACAAAAATGAAGCCAATCCATATACCAATCCACTTGCCCCGATATGGTATGCCTGCCGTCCAAAAAACCAAAGCCACAATCCTGACATTAAATAAATCAGAAAAAAAATACGGTATGCCAATTCACGGTAAAAATAAAACAAAGCGATTCCTAAAACCAGGATAGGAACAGAATTATTAAAAAGATGCTTAAAACTGCCATGAATTAATGGGGATAATAATATCCCGCGAAGGCCTTTCCATTCTAAAGGAAATAATCCGTATTCTACAAAATTCAAATGAAGTGTATATTCAACGATTTTAACCATCCATATTAGAAGCAAAAATAAGGACGGGAAAAAAAGGCTGTGAAAAAAGAGTCGCTGTTGAATACTATTCAATTCCTGATCTGTCAGTGTCGGATCTTCTTCAGGAAGGTACATCATACTTTTTTTAATTTGGTTTTAAATCAAGTGCCGATTTTTTTAATACAGCTGTTTACAATTACTCTTCTTCAGGACTTTGTTCAGATTCCATTGAAGAGAGAATTTTTTCTACTTCGGCTTCCGTGTTATGTAATTTCTTTTTACATATTTCAATTAATTTGGAGACTTGTTTAACCTGATCCTTTAAATCATCTACATCCAATTCTTCTTCTTCAATTTTCTGTAAAATGCCTTCGATTTTATCCACGGCTTCCTGGTAAGTCATCATTTTTTGTGCCATAATTATTTATTGATTTTATTGATCGTACTGGTTATTTTTCCATTTAATAAATGTGTCTCAATTTGGTCGTTTTGTTTAAGATAATTCACATTTTTAATGATTTTATTCTGAAATGTTGTAAGTGTAAAACCTCTTTTCAATACATTTTCAGGATTAATATATTTCAACGTGTTTTCACATAATCCCATTTGATGATACTTACTTTTTATATATGATTGGACATGTATTTTGCACTTGTATTGTTGAGCGTCTAATTGGTTCTGACGAAGTTGCTGTTTTGCATAAAACAGTTGCACGGTGTCTTGTAAATAATCCTTAATTTGCCGTTTTTTTGAAGACACGAACTGCTTTGTAAAAATATTCATTTTTTCCAGTGTCGAATCCAGTTGATATTGCTTCCGGGATAATGCATTCCGGATACTGTTTTGCATATGATAAACCAGTTGATGCAACTCGTTTTCTTTATCAGACATATATTTATCAATAAATTCTAAGAATTCATCCTGCATAGATTTTAATTGACTGTCAAAGTCAATCATTTTGCCAATTAAAAACTCGGCAACAGCCGTAGGGGTTTTAAGTTTTTGACATGCAACAATATCCACGACTGATTCATCCCGCTCATGACCGATTCCAGTGATCACGGGCAATGGGAATTGACAAATATGGCTTGCAAGTCCATAATTATTGAACACGTGTAAATCTGATTTTGCCCCGCCTCCCCGGATGATCACGACTCCATCAAAAAAATCCTCGTGTTGAAAAATTCGCTCCAATGCAGAAATGATCGATGTTTCTGTCTGTTCGCCCTGCATTACAGCAGGAAATAATTTATGATAAAAAGTATATCCATATGCATTATGATCCAATTGATCAATAAAATCGCCATATCCGGCAGCAGTAGGAGAGCTGATAATGGCAATTTTCTGAAAAACAATGGGCCGGGGCAGGCTTTTGTTCATTTCCAGTATGCCTTCTTCCTCGAGCTGCTGCAATACTTCAAGTTTTCTCCGTGCAATATCACCCAGTGTATAACTGGCGTCTATGTCTTTTACGAGTAAGCTATAACCGTATAATTCATGAAATTCTACAGTGATATTCATCATAATTTTCAAACCACTGGCTAATTCCTGCCCGGTGACGGTTTCAAAATACGGCCTGATCATATTGAATGTATATGACCAAATAATTCCCCTGGCTTTAGCTATAATGCGCTCATCCGCTTCATTTTTTTCTACCAGTTCAAGGTAACAGTGGCCGCTACGGTTTATATTCAAATCACTGATCTCGGCGGTTACCCAGCGGGGTTCAGGAAGGCCTTTCTTTATGACAGATTTGACTTCTTTGTTCAGGTCACTTAGCGTGATAATATTTCTGGACATGTTTACACCAAATTTTTTATTTGTTCAATGTTTATCAAAAATAACAAAAAACAAAAGGTTTTAAACAACTCACACGTTAAGCATGTAAAAAAATTAAAATGGTTGATCAAACCGGATCATGATTCTTTAATATAATTCAATCATTTATAAACTCCTTCAATGTTTCTAATTTATCTAACAAATATTGGTTTCCTGGCGCTAACTCCAATCCTCTATGTATATATTCTTCTGCCTTTCCATAGTTTACAATTCTTATATAATAAGCAGATAATTCTCCAAACCCAAATGCAATCATATCAGTATCAAAATCTTTGATCTCATGTTTCGTGATAAATTGTTCAAACATATCCAAATATTTTTCACCTTGAGTAAACTCATTATTTTTATAATGGTTCCCCATCAATCTCATTAAACTATAAATATAATATCGCTGAACAACTTTATCACGTTCAATAAAATGAAAGATATTAAAATAATAATTTAAGGAATCAAGTGTTGCATCTACTTATTATTTCTTTCGCACCAGCGAACAAATACTGTTATACAGCAGCCAAACCGTGAGGATCAGAATAAATACAGAAATGACCATTAACACGTAATGTTCCCGCGTGGCAAATTGATGTATATTTTGTGCCATGGCCCATACTGTAACCCCCAATACCAGGATCATCGGGATCAGGGTATACAATACATTTTTCTTTTTATGATAAAGATAAACACTTACCACCGCGAGTCCCAGCGCGGCAAGCAATTGATTTAGTGCACCAAACAAAGGCCAAAGCAACATGGCCCCTTTTCCTCCCGGTTTTAAAAAAACAAGGACAGCGGCTGCAAATACAACAATAAAAGTGGCCACGTACCTGTTGTCTATAGGTTTCCTGACAGCCTGGTCTCTCTTTTTGAATATTTCCTGTAGCGATAATCGTTGAATACGTGCCGCTGAGTCAAGCGTGGTATTGGCAAAACTTACTACAAACACGGCAATAATAGTATGTCCCACTGCAGGAGGTATTCCATAACTGGCAAACAGGTTGGCCGAACCGGTTATGAACGCTTTAAGTTTAGCACCCAGGCCGGCTGCTGCTGCCCATGACGAATAATGGTGTTGAAACGCTTCGATTCCTGAAAAAACTTGGCCTTCTTCTTCAATCCCCATGCCTAAACCAGCTGCTACAGCCATTAAAACAAGCAGGGCAAGGAAACTTTCAAGGATCATACCCCCATACCCGATTAATAGCGTGTCGGATTCGTTATCTACTTGTTTTACAGTTGTCCCGGAACTCGCGAGTGAATGAAACCCGGATATAGCTCCACATGCAATCGTAATGAAAAGCAATGGCATCATAGACGGGATATCAGTACCTGGCATTGAAGCAGCAGGATTTACAGCAGGAGCTGTAATAACAGGATGCGCAAAAACCAGTCCCAGTACCAGCAATCCCATGGCTATTAAAAGTTGGTGTGAATTTATATAATCTCTCGGTTGAAGCAACTTTTGAACCGGAACCGTGGATGCAAAAAACACGTAAACAAACAATATAATACACCAGGTTACTACTTCGGATCCCATGACAGGCGGCGGAATTATCTTCCATTGAAAATATGCACTTATAAAAATGGTAATATACATTAAAATGACAGCGATAATGGAATAAAGCAAATCATTTTTTCCTTTCCGTATTTGCCACCCCAACCATACAGCGATGGGGATTTGCATCCATACCGGAAACACCGCCTCGGGATACATTGTAAATAAAACACCTACAATCATTGCAAATACGGATAAAACAATCCACAACAGGAACTGCATTAAAAACTGAAATGAATACCGTGTAGAGGGACTGATTACATCGCCGGTTAAATCACCAAGTGTTTTACCCTGCTTACGGGCCGAAATAACCATGGTAGAAAAGTCATGCACGGCACCCATGAAAATGGAACCCAAAAATATCCATATCATGGCCGGAAGCCATCCCCAAATCACACCAATGGCAGGGCCTACAATAGGGCCTAAACCGGAAATGGTTGTGAAATGATGGCCAAATACAATATCGCGTTTGGTGGGGACAAAATCTATGTCATCACGTAATTCATGGGATGGCATCTTATTGCTTTTCGACAAATTAAATATCTTATTCCCTATAAACCTTCCATAAGTCCTGTAGGCAATGATGTATCCAATTAGAGTAAGGACAATCAAAACAAGTGAGTTCATTGTAATAGTTTAATAGTTTGTTAATTTTTAAAAAAGTGATATTATAAATGTTTATCCATAAACTTCGTGTTCAGGTTACAAAATTCGTTTCGCAGGTCGCTAAGCCCAAAAACAAAGAGATTACTGATATTATTGTGCAATTTGGAAACACGTGTAATAAAATGAGCAGTCATTATGGAGAACCAATAAAATACCAAAACAAAAGTAATAAAATCACCTCTATCACCATAAAAAAGTTTAAGCAACCCTACAGGATATGCCTGGCTTTTACTTGTTGTATCGAAATACCCTATCATTTCAAGACAAATCATTCCTTTCAGGTCAATACCCTTTTGATGTAAGCTCCTTGCATGCATATAACTACCCATATTTTCCGTTCCAAAAAATGGCGGTTCTTCTAATGTATAAGCAACAAAATCAACACGATAATCAAGGGATTCATCATACAAAAGCCGGGCAAGTTCAAGAACACCACATATACCACTTGCATTATCATCTGCACCTTCTTGTTCCCCAGCGACATCATAATGTGCCCCGATTACTATTCGTTCCTCTTTTTTATAGTTAACAGACCCTATAACATTTCGATACACTTGTCCGTTTACATTAAATTCCTGGAAAAAAACAGTATCACAGTATTTATTCAACTCCTTATATATATACCCGGATACCTGGTTCAGCATATCTATATTCTGATAATTCCGGTACCCTTTTGTTTTGGTGATGGTTCGTAGATCATTTTCTATCCTGTCTACCTGACTAAAACTCTTTTCGATATCTTGTTGAGCACAAGAAACAAGCCATATCAACAATATGAAAAAAATTAGTCTGTTCTTATTCATTTTAAGATATTTATAATCACAGGGTGCATTATTAAATATTCCATTTTAGGCTATCCATTA
>CAYPTK010000100.1:5646-9540 GCA_964413555.1 uncultured Bacteroidales bacterium
GATATTTATAATCACAGGGTGCATTATTAAATATTCCATTTTAGGCTATCCATTACGTCGAGTGTTTGCTCTATAAAGCCCGAATTCGAAGCGTGCAAAGATGGAAAAATAAGGAGTTCTCGCGTAAATGGATTGTTTTTTCATCGAGCATAACGAAGAAGTCGGACTTTAGAGACGAACACTATATCATGATAAATTGTTTGATATTTATACAAACATAAAGAAAAAACCATTTAAAACAAAATAGTTGCTATTTTTGTTTGTCCATAAACCCGGGGCATGGTTCACGAGCTCGGCAAAACGACTGCTCGATAACCGAATGTCGCGAAATCCCAAAATCATAGCCATCAGATAAATTAAATGCTGATTTAATGATATTTGTAGCTATATCAAAATTTTAAGGAATGATTTATGTATATATTAATGATTAAATAATTAAATTTAACCGGTATATTGATCATTAAAATCATAAAAAACTATGCAACAACCAGATTCACATATCCTCATTATTTTTGGTGCATCAGGAGATTTAACACAACGCAAACTCATCCCTGCCATCTATAGTTTATATAACCATTCATTATTGCCTGAAAAATTTGCCATCCTTGGTGTTGGACGAAAATCTTTTACAGATGTAACATTCAGGGAAAAAATTAAAAAAGGGGCAGAAATAAAAGAGCAAGATTTTCTTGACATTTTGCATTATGTATCCATCAACACGAAAGATCCCGAATCATATTCAGAATTAAATAAACGACTCGCGACATTAAACAATGAATTGGGTACCAATGAAAATTATATTTTTTATTTTGCCACACCACCCTATCTATACAGCATAATATCCAAAAGTCTTGAGCGATACGGATTAAATAAACAAAGTGGGGAAAAAACAGGATGGAAAAGGATTATTGCAGAAAAACCTTTTGGATACGATCTGGAAAGTGCACGTGAACTGAACAATGACTTATTGACACATTTTCATGAACACCAAATTTACAGGATAGACCATTATCTTGGAAAAGAGACAGTGCAAAATATTATGGTGACCCGTTTTTCAAACAATATTTTTGAACCCCTGTGGAACAGAAATTATATAGATCATATACAAATAACATCGGCAGAACATATTGGCATAGAAAAGCGTGGTGAATATTATGATTCATCGGGAGCAATAAGAGATATGGTACAAAATCATCTGATGCAACTCATCGGGATGATCGCCATGGAACCACCTGCACTTGCTTCTTCTGAAGCCATAAGAAACGAAACCATAAAAGTATTTCAATCCCTCAGGCCTTATCGCCGGGAAGAAATAGATAAATATGTAATTAAAGGTCAATATTCATCATCAACGAGTGCAGACAAAAAAATTCCCGGTTATACTGAAGAAGAAGGTATTCCCAAAGATTCGAACACCGAAACATTTGCTGCTTTAAAGCTCAATATTGACAACTGGCGATGGAAAGATGTGCCTTTCTTTATACGAACCGGTAAACGGATGCCCAGGAGGGCAACAGAAATCATCATCCAATTTAAACCGACACCACATCATATATTTTGTCTGCAAAAATATGCCAAAAACAACCCCAATCAGCTAATCATAAGAATACAACCAGATGAAGGGATTATGCTACGATTTGGAATGAAAATACCCGGATCCGGATTCAATGTACAAAATGTTAATATGAACTTTCATTATTCTGATTTATCACAAGGTAAAAAACCTGAAGCCTATGAAAGATTGCTCCTTGACAGTATGCTGGGAGATCCTACACTGTATTTGCGTGGTGATGCCGTGGAAAAAACCTGGGAATTTATCACTCCCATTCTCAAAGCATGGGAAAATGACGGGCAGCATGCTTATAAATACCCTGCCGGAACATGGGGGCCAGAAGAAGCAAACCATTTGATTCATTCCGAAACCGGTTTTGACTGGCGAAATCCCTGTCATAACATTGAGAATGAAGACAATGAACAAGATTGTAAGTTTTTATAAAGCAGCTTGCTGATGTAAATAGTGTTTGTCACGCGTAACGAAGTGAGCGGGCAATGTGTCCAAAAACAATCTAAATGATTGATCATAAAAAAACAAAAATGATTTCTTAAAAAATTCCTAAACACGAGAAAATACAACAGGTCCCCCGTGAATAAATTCATTCAAACATTTAATTTAAAATAAACAGATGACGGAAAAAATTAATATTTCCAAGACACCTGAAAAAACAATTCAAAAAACAGGAGCTTCTATATATAAAATCCTGAAAAACAAAAAAAGGCCTTTTCATATGGCACTTTCGGGAGGAGAAACGCCACGGGAATTATTCAGGTATTTGGTCGCTTCAAAACCGCTTCCATCCATTTGGAATAATGTGCATTTTTATTGGGCAGACGAACGTTGTGTCCCTCCCGATAATGAAGAAAGTAATTTCAAATCAGCCATGGAATTATTATTAAGCCCACTTAAAATATCACCAAATAATATTCATCGGATATTTGGTGAAAAAGACCCTCACGAAGAAAGTAAACGCTATGAAAAAGAGATATTAAAAGTTGTTCCTTCACGAAACGGCGTTCCACGATTCGATCTTATTTTATTAGGTATGGGAAAAGACGGGCATACCGCTTCATTATTTCCTGGACAATGGACAAACTATCAATCTGACAGAATATGTGAAGTAGCGTTTCACCCGGGAACAAAGCAAAAAAGGATTACACTAACACCCAAAGTTATACATTTGGCTTCGCGTGTCTTTTTTTTAATCACTGGTAAAAATAAATCAACTGCAGTAGAAAGCGTATTTAAAGAAAAAGGACCGGAACTTCCTGCACGTTTATTTATAAATAACAACAATGTTCAATGGTTCATGGATAAAACGGCTTCTCAAAACATTAAATTATCATGATCAATTTAATCATTAAACGATGTGAACACCTTTTTTACAGGAAAAAAGCAAAAAAAAGTACTAATTTAAGAGATTGTTAATTATTTGATTAGGAACAAATGTTAAATTTATTTTAATTTTTTTGTTGTTTTTGTTTTGTCAGAAAATATAATGTATTACATTTGCACTCCCGTTTTGAATATGCAACGGCATCAAGAAACGGGATAGTTCTTTAACATATTGATTTTATAAAATGCAAAGAGTCGAAGTTTTTTTAAAAAAAACTTGATTTTATTTTTTGAATTAAAAAATTTATTATCTTTGCAATCCCTTTTTAAGGGATACTATAAAAACAAAAACAACCAAAGTTTTAAAAATAACATTGTTCTTTGAAAAGATTGGAGAGGTTAGTATGTTTGTCGGGCACTGATTAATTCAGCAATAAGATCAAACTTCTTTATTACAACGAAGGGTTTGATCCTGGCTCAGGATGAACGCTAGCGGCAGGCTTAACACATGCAAGTCGAGGGGTAACGATGGTGCTTGCACCAGGCGACGACCGGCGGACGGGTGAGTAACACGTATGCAATTTGCCTTTAACTGGAGGATAGCTTCGGGAAACCGTAATTAATACTCCATAGTATTCAAAAGACGCATGTTTTTTGAATTAAAGCTCCGGCGGTTAAAGATAAGCATGCGGGACATTAGCTAGTTGGTAAGGTAACGGCTTACCAAGGCGACGATGTCTAGGGGGTTTGAGAGGATGATCCCCCACACTGGTACTGAGACACGGACCAGACTCCTACGGGAGGCAGCAGTGAGGAATATTGGGCAATGGGCGCAAGCCTGACCCAGCCATGCCGCGTGCAGGATGAAGGTCCTATGGATCGTAAACTGCTTTTGTATGGGAAGAACTTCCCGCATTCGTGCGGGATTGACGGTACTATACGAATAAGGACCGGCTAACTCCGTGCCAGCAGCCGCGGTAATACGGAGGGTGCAAGCGTTATCC
>CAYPTK010000101.1:0-9277 GCA_964413555.1 uncultured Bacteroidales bacterium
CCATGCAGCCTTGTTTTAGCGATAAATGCATCAAGGAATGCATATACATGGTTTTTATCTTCATCGGACATTTTAGAGACTTGTTCAATCCGTTTTAAAGTATTTTTATCGAGTTCTAAATCGGTGTTTCCTACCAGGTAATCTAAAGACACACCTAAAGCATTGGCTATTTTAGCCGCCATTTCAATAGAAGGCCTTACTTCGTTGCGCTCATACCTTCCATAAGCATCTCCCCAACTGCCGCAAGATTGAGCGAAGCGGAATCTTGTGGTATGAGAGAAAACTTAAAAAATCATCTGGTGAGCGTATCAACGTATTTGTCATGGCTCGGTCCAGTTCTTCTTTTATTCAACATCAAAATATTGTTTTTTAAATTCTTTCAGCTTGTCAGGGTGCCCGATAATCGTTAAAAGATCTTTTTCTTTCAGTACAGAATCTCCTCCCGGGGTAATGGATTCACCCCCTCGTTCTATGATAGCGATCAATAATCCTTTAGGCAGGTCAATGTCTTTTATCTTTTTCCCGATAAAGTGCTGGCAGACGTTGTTCGTAGGCTTAAGCCTAAAGCTGATATATCTTTTATGGTACAACAGAAACTCTTTGACTTCTCTTGCTGTTTGTTTCGACGTGATGGCCTGATGGAAATTTTCCCGGTCTGTAATGTCCAATAAGCGGGACAGTATCCTCAATAACAGCTTACTATCATCTGAAGGCGCTACAATAAAAAAGAAAACATGAATAGTATCTTCGGAGGTAACATTGTTTTTCGTGATTTTTTTTCTGATCCCTTTGGGAGAGATGATTACATGAGCAAAAGGGGACGAAACTTTATCACAACTGGCAAAGTGAATGGAAACATATGGAATAATAAATTCTGTATCCATACTTTTGATTGATAAAAATTGATTGACAAGCTCATCTTTATTAATGGAATAGTTTTCTGAAATCTTTTCTGCTATATTATATAATAACTTTGAGTAAGGTTTGTTTTTAAAACTTAATAAAGGGGACTTATTGATGAATGATATCTCTGCATTGGTAATCAATTGATCAAATTGATCTTTTTCACGGAGGCCTTTTTCCTTGATGATATGAAGGAATTCATTTTCAATCTTTTCATATTTTTTTCTGCCCAAAAGTTCAAACCAGTGATAAATGGCACCTTGTCTTTTTATTTTGCCTTTTGCATAATAATTAAACCATATTATGCCCAGGAGTATTAATCCAACGGAGAATAATAATGGCCCCCAGCCAAGATAAATGATAAGGGCAAAGGAAGATATCATCCCGAATATCTGCATGTATGGATACAGGGGGGAGTAGTAACCCGGATCATATGTATCTATTTTGCTGTTTCGGAAAATAATCACGGCAAAATTGATAAAGAAAAAGATCAACAACTGAAATGTACTTGCCATTTTAGCAATCCCTTCTGCACTAACAAAAACGATAATGAATACAATGATCAACGACGTAATAACGATAGAAAACACCGGCATGCGTGTTTTCTTATTTTGCCTGGAAAATATAGGCGGTAGCAATTTATCTCTCGACATGGCCAATGGATATCTCGACGATGACATGATCCCGGCATTCCCCGTAGAAGCAAATGCTGCCACCGCGCTTATAACCACTACGACGAGGGCAATTTTAGAAGGCATCCATTTTAGCGTATGGGAAGTTAGTGTCGCGACAGGAGTAAGATCATTAAAAAAATTATTTGGATCAATGAAACTAACCATTAAAAATGTTCCCAGGGCATAAATCAAGCTGGTTACTACCAGTGAAATAATCATACCAAGAGGGATGTCGCGTTCCGGATTTTTTATTTCTTCTGCAATGCTGGCTACTTTCGTGAGCCCGGCATACGATACAAACACGAAGCCTATGGTTGCAAAAAGGCCGCCCATTCCATCTTTAAAAAATGGCCTGAAATTATTCTGAATGATAAATTTTAAATTATTGTCGCTGAATAAATGAACAAATCCATCAATGATTAAAAGCCCCAGTATAAAGATTAAAACAATGACAAATATATTCTGAAAGCCAGAACTTTTTTTTGCCCCGATAATGTTCACCACGGCAAAAACAATGGTCAATGCAATGGCAATATGATCTACAGGGATATCAAGGATCAAAGAAGTATATGCCCCCATTCCAACCAGTGCAAAGGCAGATTTCAACACCAGGGCGAAATAGGTACCCAGCCCTCCAATGGTTCCAAATAATGGGCCGTATGCCCTGTCTATGATAAAATAAGCCCCACCTGCTTTGGGAATGGCGGTAGATATTTCGGCCATACAAAACATGGCAGGGATGATCAATACGGCTGATAACAGATAGGCCAGGAACACCGACGGCCCGGTGTACATGGAAGCAATCCCCGGCAAAAGAAAAAACCCGCTGCTAAACATGGCGCCTGTACTGATAGCAAATACACCAAACAGGCCTATTTCTTTATTGAGCTTTTGTTTCTTCATAGGTATTATTATTGACAAAGTAAACGTGTTTTATTGAAAAAAATTGCAGGACTCTTTATAGCCTGAACACGAAATATTGTATACACCCATGGCCCAACCTTATAGCCCTATATCCCTCTTATGTTCCCTATAAATGCCAATAGCTGGTTACATTCAATGCCTTAAAATATCACGATTAATAAATAGCCGTTCCCATCTGGAACATTGGGAGGTACATGGCAACTAAGATGACGGCTACCAGCACGCCAACAAATATAATCAACAATGGCTCAAGAACATTACCAAGCATGCTTGTCTGGTGTTCAAGTTCTTTTGTATATTGTTTGTGCAGTCTTTCAAACATAACATGCAACTGGTTTACTTCTTCTCCAACCTTGATTAACGAGGTGGTGCGGGTATCAAAGATTGGAAAATTTTGCATGCTTTGATGAAGCGGTTTCCCGAGCATGATGTCGTCTTCAATTGCAGCCATGGCTTTTTCAAACGGGTAAAATCGGATCATTTTCCGGCACAATTGAATGGTCCGGAGCATGGGAATGCTCGAACTGATAAGTAAGCTCGCGGATTGAAAAAAACGTGATAAATACGACATCCTGATCATCCGGCCTATTAACGGGAGCTTTAGCGTAAGTTTCGTGATAAAATCCCTGTAATAATTTTTTTTCCTGATGGAATAAACAATTATTCCAATGATAATCAAAATAAAGAAAAAGATACCTATGTTATTGCTGAACGCGTTTGATGCTTTGATGATGAACTTCGTTAACCCGGGAAGTTCGGCATTGGTACGCGTGAAAATGTCTTTAAACATGGGCACCATGTAATTCATCATGAAAAAAACAGCAGCAAAAGCAGTGATCAGGACTAAAATGGGATATGAAAAAGCATTGGTAAGTTGCCGGCGCTGTGCTATCTTTTTTTCATAATACATAGTAAGGTCATTCAACACGTGGCTTACACGGCCTGTTTCTTCTCCAATGCGCAGGGTATAATAATCATACGTTGTGAATTTGCCGGCCTCTTCAAGCGATTCACTCAGGCTTTGCCCGTCAATTACACGTTGATACAAGGTTTTAAATAATTCTTTATCTTGTTTTTTTGTTTGCTCATCTACTATAATTTCCAAAGATGTTTTGATGTCAATTCCCGAACTCAATAAAACACTCAACTCGGAAAAGAATCGTTCCTTATTTTTATCTTTCATGCCACTGCCAAACAACTGAATGTCTGCTGTCAGAGCTTGTTCAATTCTACGGATCAGGGAATTTTTCCCTGATCCTTTATTTTGTTCTTTTTTAAGGTTTTGAACCTTTTGTAATTCAATTGGCATGATATTGTGTTTTTAAAAACGTGATTTTATGGACAGGCCCTGTTATACACGCGAAATATAATAAAAATGATAAAGTTCTTAGTGTTCATCTTTTCAGTGTTGTAATGCCATGTGCAGCTCGCGTGTATGTTTAGCTTCATCTTTATTGTTCTTTGATTATATTAAAATACGTTGCTGTTCCATAGTGTTTTGTAAATTTCCATGTATATGATAATTCCTTGTCATAAATTGCAAATTTAATGCTATCAATGATATAAGCACCATTTTTTACATAATTTAGACGGACATCCTTTATCGAATAATTAAATGTATCCATTTCACTACCAGATTCGCGGACTACATGCCCGGCATGTATGGAATAATAAATATCCGGGTCGAATTTTTTATGGGCATGGAGCTGGTCAAAGGAATATGTAAGGGTTTTACATTCGGAAATATCCATGTTCATTACCTGGTATAACATACCCAGGTGATCATTGGATTGATTTTGACGTAGCGTGACTGTAAAGAGATTTTGTATACTCATGAAAGCACTTACAGCAGTGGCAATCACGATTCCACTGATCACCAATACCATTAAGACCTCAACAATAGTATAGGCGTTCAATTGGCCGGATGATCTTACCCCGTGAATCCCGGGCGTGTTTAAGCGGGTTTCACTGGCCTGTTTTGTCTTGTTTTTTCCTTTCCTTTTCAATGCTTCATGTTTTTGTTCCTGCCATGTTATTTCTTATGGCCTGTAGCCAAACAGGCTCTTAAACTACCATCCCTCCTTTTTTTCAGGTGTATTTTTCATAGGGGCCTTGATAATCATCCGCTTATCAAACCACTCGTGCTTTTTTATCCCTGCTACAGTAAACGTTATCACCAGCATACCGGGTTCTTTATTATACTCTGAAACAGATTTTTGAATGGTATACTGCTTGAACCCGAATGTTTCATCAATATACCGGTGATTCATTCGTGTTTGCTGCATCAGTTTGTTCGTGTTGAATAATGCTTCCATCCTTAGCCGGGTTTTATGAGAAGCAAATGTCCCCTGTATCATCATAATGGCAATGCCGAATGATAGCATCACGATGATCATGGCTACGATGACTTCTACAAGAGTAGACCCTTTGAATTTTTTATTTAATACACCCATTCAATGATTCGTTTCGGGTTATTTTGTTCGAATATACATGAGCCCGTGTATTTTTTTGAAAGACTCGTGAAATCTACCGTAGCGTCCAACAAATGGTTTTCATACTTCCCCATTTTGGTTTCAAGAAATAATTTATATGCATAGAGTGAACCATTTATAGTCCCTTTATGTTGCACGTGGCAATTGGAGTATACTTCGCCGTAAATAACGGCATCTTCATGAATGTAGAGTTGCGATTTTTCCGTTTCAGTGATATTGGTATTGTAAAATAATATGCCACCTGATATACTCGCCTGATCGTGTATTTCCATCGAGGCCGGCCTGTTGCATATGACACCCAGGAAAGCAGGAAGATCAATTTGGCAATTTTCTTCAACAACCAGTGAGTCAAATGCATAAGCCTGGATATTTCCTTTGAATCCACGCTGAATATTAAGCGATAAAGCATAAATAATAACATTTGTAAGGTCAGCAGAAGAGGAAACGGTTACATGCCCGTTGCAAAAAAAACGAATGTTTCCATTGGCTGTAATATATTGCAGATTGATATTTCCATCTGCCCAAATATCAAGAGTAGGGGATAAAAACGATCGTGTAATAGAATCGGATTCATGAAAAGCCTCATCATAATGGATAGCAGTATCAGGATAACTTACCGGGTCTGATAAAATGGTTTTAGTGGTATTGAAGAACGTGTTGTCCAAATCAGGAAGCTTACTTTGGCTGTTTTGAATGGTTCCATATACCAGTTTATCACCCCGGTAGTGCTCACCTTCAATATATGCTCTTCTTACCGTGCCGTTTGGAGCATAACAAGTCCCGGTAACCCGCGTATTACCACTAAAAGAGATATAATTATTTTGATTGGTGACATACAAGCCTACAGGTTCGCCTTTAAATATATCATTTCCAACTAAGACTGCACGTTTTTCAATTAGATGTTTATGTTCAGCTTTTACAATATAGATTGAATAAGCCCCCCATTTTTTTTTATAAAAAGAAATCGTGGAAGGTTTATCTTCAAATAAAACAAATTCTGTCCAGGAGTTGTCTGTCGCCAGGTTATCATTTGACATTAAAAGGTGTATCCCGGACATCACGTGATCTGTTAAATTGCTTTTGAGTATAAGTGTTTCAATGTTTTTCCTGCTGTAAGCATGCGAAAGAATGAGGAAAAAGCATACCAGGGCAATGATAAACGAGATGAATACAGCATATAAAAGGGCCCCGGCTTTTAGCATACAATTAATCCTTTAATAATTTAAAATGTATCACGGGTTCTTTTCCGGTTATCATAATCTTCCGGCAAAGTAGTGTTTTGTTCTTCTCCTTCTTCTTCCGTTTTTTCTTCATCTATTTTTTCATATCGTGTTTTTTCTGTTTTATTTTTACCTGAAAAGATGTTTCCGATCCGTCTGAAAAAACATCTCCCTTGTTGTTTCTTTTCAATTTTCTCCCCATCTTTATACTCTTCCGTGATAATAGTATCCCGTGTATAAAGAATTTGTTTTCCATGTTTAACACCATTTTTATATTGTTCTTTTAAAACAGTATCCCCGTTTTGAGAAAATAGTTTATGGCTGCCATCTTTTTTCCCGTCTTTATATTGAGTTATCGAGAGTAAGTTGCCATTTGAATACCATTGTTTCCATTGTTTTGATTTTACCCCTTTATTTAAGCAACCCTCTATGAGAAGGTTTTTATTCCTGTCTAAAAGCAAGTATTTTCCATGTAATAAATTTCCTGTATATCCTCCTTCATTCGAGTGGATATCATTAGGAGTATACCAAAAATAAATTGTATTTTCTTTGGGTTTAATATCAATATCTTTCGTGATAATATGCGCCTGGATGATTGAATCATCACGTGTAACAGTAATATTTTGATAATACGCTTCTCCTTTAAAAAACCGGTTGTACGTGTTACAACCCGAAAAGATAAGCCCAAAGATGGCAGGCAATAAAATGATGCATTTATTGGTCATACGATATGGTTTATTTTGTGACAAATGTTTTGCGTGTTTCTTTATAAGTGACAATGACGGAATCTTTGTGCAGGCCTTTAATAAAAACCTTTTGCACGGAATCGTTTTCACGGATCAGGAATTCTTGTTTGTCTATTTCTATGAGGCCTACTTCTTCACCGGATCGAGTGTTTTGTACGATTCCTCCATATTTAATATCGGGCCACCGGATGTTTTCAAGAATTTCCCTTCGCAATGCAATATTGGTTTCCGTTTTCTTTTTTTCTTTCTTTTTCCCTGTTTTCTGATTTGACGCGTTGTTTTTTCTATACTTGTATCCCGTGTACCTGGCATGTTTCAAAAAAGGATCGCGGTAATTAGCATGAAGCGAAAATGTATCCTGCACGCTGTTGTTATTCTTGTTTGGTTGTAATGTAGAAACAGTACTCGGATCAACAGGTGTATCTTGCCTGCTGAAATCAAGGACCCTGTAAATGATAAGTCCCCAGACAACCAAAACAACAGGGATTAAAATATATTGTAGTTTTTTATTTTTCATTACAAAACTTCATTCTTTTTTTAAAAATCAAAAGAACACGGTAAATTGAAAGTCATCACTGAAATCGCTTCTGTTTTTGGCTTCATCACTCGAACGCATTCTCCAATAAAATGTTCGTGCAGTATCAAAAAGATAATCATGTTCTGTATTGGTATTAATCTCAACAGAATCATAAACATTATTGAAACCGCTGTCTGAATAAATAAACAACACGTCCGTGATACCGGACCCGTTATCATCAGGCCTGTTCCATATGAATGTAACAGAAGAATCGTTAATAGTAGTGTCTTTTGGAGATACCAGTGTTGGAGTTGCAGGCTTTATGCTGTCAATCGTGATGCTGTTTGTTGTAAACCCTGTTGAACTGGAATCCCGGACCGCTTCTACCCCCCTAGTGTAGCTGCCGTTTTCGAGGTGACTTACAGTGTATAGCGTGTTTGAAATCTGTTCTTCCCTGACAACAATAGAATCACCCGACCAATCTCCCTGCCTGATAATAAAGGTATAATGTTCAGCATCAGGGATGCTCTCCCAGCTAAATTGAATGTTGGATGTTTGATTCATGAAGCCCGATGGGCCAGTTAATTTTACTTCGTATTCTGAAAGGTCTGATGTTTCCAGTATGGTGAGACGCATAATTCCGGAACTAATCTCATCTGAACTATTCGAGGCTGTTAATCGCCATTCATAAGCACCCGGGTTCAGTGTATAATACAGTTTATTATCATTATTATATAAAGAATCAATCACAGAGATAGTGGTATCTAAGATGAGTTTTTGAGTGGATTGAAATGAAGGGGTGACAATCCGCAGGTTGTAATAATTTGCACCGTCAACGGTTTCCCACATGAATAATTGATTGATAATGGTGGTTTCAACACCATCTGATGGCGCGATGATCACGATTTCTTCATCACTGATGTCTTCTTCAAATATTTCACTGCATCGTGAGAAAATAAATCCCGTTACAATAAATATGATTAAATATAAATAATTAATTTTCATTTTTTACATGTTTTACATTTTGAATAAATAATGAACCATATAGTTTCATCCGCTTGGTCTTCCGGTCCCGTTCCTTATCAAATTGAACGGATATGATTTTGCCCAGCTGGAATTTTTGTTCAAACAAATAAATAAGTTTTAATATTTTGATGAATTCCCCTTCTACAACCAATTTATTGGTCATGACCAGGTAATCCTTATCTTTATAATAATGTGTTTTAGGAAAACTTTTTAAGGTCAATTGATGTTGTTGACAAAAGTGGCCTGTCTTTTCCAGTATAGCAGATTGAACATCCATATCTACATGCTTGTATTTTCAAATCAATGCATTGATGTTATTTAATTCCTGCCCGATCTCCCGGATTTTTGAAGGGGCATTTTGAAGGCTTTCTTTTTGTTCTTCAAGTTTATTACATATTTTCCCCAGTTTAACAGTCCGCCTGATGGATAAAGAATATGACAGGATAAGCAGGATTACAAACCCGGCGATTAAATACAGGACCTTTTTTTTGTATGTTAAATTGTTAAACAATATGTTTTTTATTTATAAATTTTAAAACTATTTATAGCTGCTTATGATCTATTTTAATTTCAATCGAAAAATGACCGGAAGAATGCAGGGATTCTTGCTTATAATTGATAATGTCAAGTTGTACAACCCAGGCAAATTTTTTTATTTCTTCGATCCATTGATTTAAAATGGTGCTGTTTGTTACAGACCCGTTGATGATGATTGTATTTTGTATAATGTCAATGTTTTCATGCTCTTTTATTTTGTTCCTGGCCGGGTTAAGGG
>CAYPTK010000102.1:0-9213 GCA_964413555.1 uncultured Bacteroidales bacterium
TTTATCGTATTTTTAATGCTCATTACGAAGTTCTAATACATAATTTGGGTTAAACTGCGCATCGTGAGGCTTTGCAAACCTTTTATAGAACATTAGCTTCACTGAGCTGGAAGCTCGGTTATGATTCAAACACCAGTCTTTATAAATAAACCTAACTATGTCATATTCATACCATTTAAACCATTCACAACAAGGCCTTGCAATCTATTATATGATTGTTTTTCAGACTATATGGCATCACAATATTAACAGACTTATCACGATTACAGAATGAAAAAAATTAATCATTAAAATTGATTAGTTTTGCTTATTAATTTATAAACTTTAAAAATAATTTTCAAATGAACAGCCATCGTTTTTTATTGTTCTTTTATCTGTTAACGAGCCTATTCACCGTTAACCTTTATGCTAAAAACTATTACGTGTCCAATAATGGGGATGATGATGCAAGCGGAAAATCTCCTTCTTCTAGCTTTCAGTCCATTACAAGGCTAAATGACATCCGTTTTAAGCCGGGAGATACGATATTTCTGAACGCTGGTGATTATTTCACCGGCACCCTAAAGCTAACACGCTCCGGGAGCAGAGAAAACCCTATTGTTATCACTTCCTATGGATCTGGCGCAAAACCTGTATTAAGCGGTTCAACAATTTTAGGCCGTTTTGAAAAAGTAAATGATCATGTTCTTGCCACAAAAAGCACAAACCCAATTCACCATTTATACAAAAACGGTAAAATATGTATTATAGCACGATATCCGGATGCTGGTTATCTAAAGATGGACGGCGGGGGAAAAGACTTTTTAAATGATTTTGACTTCCCATTAACCCATCAACAGGTAAAAGGAGCTACTGCCCGCATGAGAATAAACAACTGGCAATATGAATACAGGGGTATCACAAAATTGGAAGATCACACGTTATGGTTTGACTCCATTCTTTGGAACAGGCCGGATAAACAAAATACATGCAAAAAAGGATGGGGATATTATCTTGATAACTCGAAAGCTTTTCTCGATAATGAAGGAGAGTGGTATTTTTCTCCTGCTGAAAATAAAGTCTACATTTATACAAAAAAATCTATCACTCCGGATGATAAATTCGAAGCCAGTCATATAAAAAATGGCATTGTGCTGGCTGAAGATGTTTCCAATATCATTTTCAATAACTTATGCATTTCAGGGCAATCCGATAATGGGATTATAGGCAAAGGAAACAACAAAAACATCAGGGTTGTAAATTGCAAATTATCCAAAATAGGTAAATATGGTATTTACATGAAACAATGCCATCATGTTGAAGTAAAAAATTGTGAGATTGGCCATATTTTAGGGAATGGCATAAAATTTTTAGAGGCTTATCAATCAAAAATTAAAGATAATTCGATAGAACAAATAGGAATCATCCCGGGTTATGGAATTGATGGGGTAAACGGGGCCATTGGAATTTCAATTGTCAATGAAGAAAAGTCATATAAGGATATCAAAAAACTATCCCATGCTAATTTTATACAAAACAATTATATCGACAGTACCGGATACAGTGC
Source organism: uncultured Bacteroidales bacterium (assembly GCA_964413555.1). Lineage (GTDB taxonomy): Bacteria > Bacteroidota > Bacteroidia > Bacteroidales > JBBRXJ01 > CAYMKE01. The sequence continues at coordinate 1,547 of CAYPTK010000102.1, forward strand.
TATCCGAATGGATGGCCATCATAGTTTATGCGAAAACAACATTTTAAAAAACGGGATGCTTACATTAAACGATGGTGGATTGTTCTATTGCTGGGGTTTTGACAGTACATATACATTCAATAATATTGTCCGCGGCAATATCATCATCAATGCAGTGGGCAATGTAGATGAAAGCACGTTAAACCATCATAAAATAAACCAGGGGATATACCTGGATGCAAGGTGTAAGGACTTCACGATTGAAAACAATATTATTACCAACACCGGGGCTGCTATTTTGTTAAACACGGAAACATACAGGAATACAGTCAAAAATAACCTTTGTTATAACAATAAAACAGGGATGAGCATATCTGCACACGAGAATTTCGGGAACCATGTTTCAAAGAATACGTTTATTGTTTTAAAATCTCTTACTCATACTTTATCTATCGCGAACCACAAAGATACAATCATAAATCCCGGTATTTTAAACCATAATGTTTATGTAAGTCCTGCTGAAAAGTTTCACATCAAATTACTGCACGTTGAAGATGAACGCAAGCTTATTCAGGAAGTAACCTTGAATGGTTGGCAAAATATCTCCGGACAGGATCAACAATCTGTTTTTTTCAATCCTGATAAACTAGAGCCAAACTATCCGCTTTCAAAAATATTTATTAATGAAAGCAATGCAACAAAGACCTATAACCTGGATGAACATTTTGAATACATTGATATTAAAGGAAACAAAATAAATAAAATTCTGGTGCTGGATGCTAAAAAAGCTCAAGTAGTTTTTTACCAAAAAAAAAAAACTGAAAAATAATTCTACAGATTCATTAAATTCGCATAACACATCAAAAACTAAACCTATGGAAACACGAACAGGATACATTGTTCCTGCAAAGGACACCAAAACAAAAAGGTATTGCATGACTCTTGATCTGAAAGATGATCCGGAACTCATTAAAGAATACACGTACTGGCATGAAAATGAAAACATCTGGCCCGAGATTCCTGAAGGCATTAAGGAAGTCGGCATAGTCAACATGGAAATTTATTTATATGGCACCCGGATGTTCATGATCATGGAGACAACGCCTGACTTTGATTTTGAAAAGGACATGGCACGGCTTGGTACATTGGAACGACAGGCAGAATGGGAAAAATTTGTCTGGAAATTTCAAAAATCGGCCCCGGGGTCTCCCGAGGGCAGCAAATGGCAGCTGATGGAGCGTGTATACAAGCTGGAATAATGACATTAAACAAAAAAACTAATAACTAACAAACTAAACCATTAAAAATGAAAACCAATAAAAAACAACAGTCCCTTGTCGCTTTAATATCGTTTATTGCTGCATTGGGAGGTTTTTTACAAGGGTTTCAGAGCGCGGCGATCTCAGGTGCTTTGCCCTTTTATAAAACCGATTTTAACTTGCCTGTAGGTTCGTTCCTGGTAGGACTGTCCGTGAGTATTATAGGGATCGGGGCTATTATTGGAAACATAATGGCCGGCCCCGTTGCCGATAAATATGGACGCAAGAAAAGCCTTGTCTTTGCAGCATTTTTGTATGCTGCATGTGCAATCGGTGCCGCGGCAGCACAAGACATTGTAATATTTATTGTTGCCAGGGCTATCGGTGGGATCGCGATTGGAATCAGCATACTGGTTATTCCAATGTACATCGCTGAAATAGCACCATCTGAAAAACGAGGTTTCCTGGTATCTTTTAACCAATTTTTAATAGTAACGGGTATATTCCTCGCGTTTTTTTCCAACAAAATCATTGTTGGTTTAATAGAAGACCCGGATGTCGCGTGGCGATGGATGCTGGGCGTTGCTTTTTTCCCATCGGCCCTGTACATCATTCTTGTCTTTTTTATACCAGAAAGCCCCCGCTGGCTTACCCTGCAGGACGATCACGAGAAATCCAAAGACATTTTGGTAAAAACCATTGGAGAACATAATGTAGAAGACGAATACAAGAAAATCCTCCTCTCGATAGAAGAATCCAAAAACCAAAAAAAGGCATCATTTGCAGATGTTTTTTCCAAGTCCATGAAACTGGTCCTTTTTATAGGATTCGGGCTCGCTTTCTTTCAACAAATAACCGGTATCAACGCCGTGTTATTTTACGCGCCCATGATCTTTAACCTGACCGGGGGCGTAACCAGTGCATCCATAAGCCATGCTGTTTATCTTGGTATAATCAACCTGGTGTTTACATTGCTGGCCATGGGATATATTGACCGGTTCGGACGAAAACCCCTGCTGGTAATCGGGGCTACAGGCATTACCATTTCATTGTTTTTAGCCGGCATTGCATTCAATAATGCCACGTACACCATAAATGACAAAGCACTGGAAAATATCCAAGCCGGGATACATGAAACGCCCACTGTCAAAAAAGATTCGGCACAAATCATGCAAGGATTGGCCACGTTAAAAGGAAAAACATATACCAGTGAAGTGAAATTTTTTAATCATGTTGAACAACAAATAGGTTCTGAAAACTATGATTTATTGAAACAACCTGTCTTACGTAATACCATTACGATGAACTCGATGCTGGTACTTATTTCCATCCTTGTATTTATTGCCTGCTTTGCCTTTTCAATGGGGCCGGTCATGTGGGTGTTATTCTCTGAAATATTCCCCAACAGGTTAAGAGGACTGGCCATCTCGGTAGTAGGAGCTTTTGGTGGCATTATTAGTACAATTGTAATGCTTGTATTCCCTGTTGAATTAGAACAACTGGGTGCTGCTACAACATTCTTTATCTTTGCAGCATTGGGACTGGCTTCCGTGATATTTATCATATCCATTATCCCTGAAACAAAGAAAAAATCACTTGAAGAACTGGAAAAAATATTAATCAAATGATCATACAAAATATAGAAGAAAAAAAACAAGCCTTTATTAAATACTGGAACAAGGAAAATGAAACACCCCTGGTTTCTATAAAGGCATACCAGGATAAACAAGGTTTTCATGAGTATATTAAATCACTGGAAGCAGATAAGCGATACCGCGATCCTTTTAGTTTCAAGGCCGACCCGTCCATCATGATTGACCATCAGGTAAACAAGTACAAACACATGTATTTCCCGGCCGAAACACTACCCATCATCACCACGGCTATTGGCCCCGGGATTTGCAGTGCCTTTCTGGGAGCTGTAGTCGACTTAACCACCGTGGATGAACCTACCTGGTTCCATGAAAACCTGGAAGACTGGGATCATGCCAGGCTGGATTTTGATGAACGCAATGCCTGGTGGAATATCCAGAAACTATTGGTTGAATATGCAGCACGATCTGCTAAAGAGCATGGAATTTTGTCTGAAATACCAGTTGATATTTTCAACGGGATAGATACGCTCATGTTGCTCAGGGGTAGTGAAAAACTGGCCATGGACCTGTTCATGTGCCCCGACAAAATCAAAGAGGCCTGCAATAAAATCATTGGTTATTGGAAATACTGGGTCAATGAATTGTTGAATATCCAAAACACCCATGTCGCGGGCAACGGAACTACATGGCTTAACCTGTGGGGGCCGGATAAAACATTTTGCATCCAGTCTGATTTCATGACCATGATTTCTGCTGAAATGTATGAAGAATTTATCCTGCCGGATATCAAATTCATGTGCAAGGAACTGGACAACGTGATGTTTCATTTTGACGGGCCCGATGAAATTATCCGCCACCTCGATTTTCTGTTGGATATCCCTGAGCTTGACGGGATTCAATGGAATCCGGAAACCAATTGTGAAAATGTACGGCATCTTCCCACGCTAAAAAAAATTCAGGAAGCCGGCAAATGCCTGATCCTGAATATTGCTGCTCATGAGATTGACGGCCTGCTTAAAGAGCTTTCCCCTAAAGGATTGTTGCTGAACATAGACCCGTTCGACGAACCATATCCCAACCCGGTTAAAGCTGATGAAATTATTGCAAAAGCAAAAAAGAAAAGGTAATTAATGATCAGATGAATTCGGATGTTATAGCGTGGACACTTGACTTTATAGACGGACACTAAATAGGGTTTGCTGAAAAACACAAAACATTTTAACCAAATGAGACGATTCACTTTTTTAATCTTCACGTGTATGATTTCTATATCACACTTCATGAATGGGCAAACAAACGGGCACTCTGCACTAATAGGAGACGGCATAGCTGTTTTTTATCCTGATCATTTTGATCCCGGGGCGCACTTACCATCCTTTGCTTTGGCCAAAGAACCAACGGAAAAAGGCGCTGTTCCTGCTTCATGGAAAACCCGTGTACAGTTTGACACTGCATTTGGCAAAAGCATTGCATATATTGATGTGGATGATGATACGGACTTATATGGCACCGGGGAAGTCACGGGCCCTTTGGCCAGGAACGGCACCACGCGTAAATTCTGGAACACTGATAATGTAGTCTATTTTTCCCGTGATAATGGATTGCGGCTATACCAGTCGCATCCCTGGGTTATAGGTGTAAGAAAAGACGGTTCATCTTTTGGTGTATTGTCAGACAATACCTGGAAACAGCAGGTATCCATGGGCGATGGAATTGTATTTTCCTCTGCAGCACCTCCCTTCCGGGTGATTGTCATTGAAAAAGATACACCGCGAGAAGTCATGCAGGCCCTTGCCATGCTAACTGGCCATATGCCGTTGCCTCCTTTATGGAGCCTCGGCTATCAACAATGCAGGTGGTCATATTATCCTGACTCCCGCGTAAAAGAGATTGCAGATACTTTCCGCGTTAAAAACATACCATGTGACGTGATATGGGTTGATATACATTATATGGATCAATATAAAGTCTTTACATTTTCACCCGAACGCTTCCCCGACCCCGAAGCAACCAATGAATACCTCCACGACAAAGGGTTTAAAGCCGTTTGGATGATTGATCCCGGGGTAAAAAAAGAAAAAGGGTACAATGTATATGATTCAGGCGAAAAAAAAGATGTATGGGTTAAAAATAGTAAAGGGGAACCTTTCGTGGGCAAAGTATGGCCGGGCGATTGCGTGTTCCCTGACTTTACCCGCTCGAACACGAATACATGGTGGGCTTCTCTGTATAAAGATTTCATGTCGTATGGAATTGACGGGGTATGGAATGACATGAATGAACCGTCCGTGTTTAACGGGCCGGGCGGAACCATGCCCAAAGACAATATCCACGTGGGAAATGATACCATCCCAAAAGGTACTCATTTACGCTATCATAATGTTTATGGCATGTTAATGGTAAAAGCCTCGAGAGAAGGGATTAAAAAGGCAAACCCTGACAAACGCCCTTTCGTGTTGACCCGTTCCAACTTTTTAGGCGGGCACCGGTATGCTGCTACATGGACAGGTGACAATGCTGCTACATGGAAACACCTGAAATTATCAGTACCCATGAGCCTTAACCTGGGATTATCCGGCCAGCCATTCAACGGGCCTGATATCGGGGGCTTTGGAGGCAATGCCTCGCCGGAACTTTTCGGGCATTGGATCGCTCTCGGTGCATTCTACCCGTTTTCACGCGCACATACCATGAAAGGGACTAAAAACCAGGAGCCCTGGTCATTTGGGAAAGAAATTGAAAATGTCTCCCGTGTAGCCATGCAGCGGCGTTACCGTCTGCTCCCCTACCTCTATACCTTGTTTCACGAGTCTTCTGTAAACGGTATGCCGGTGATGCGCCCCGCTTTTTTTGCTGACATCAAAGATAACAGGCTGAGACGGGAAGAAGAAGCCTTTTTACTTGGTGATGATTTATACATCATCCCGAAATGGGCTGAAGAACCCCGCGTGCCCAAAGGAAACTGGCGAACAATCTCGCTTGTAGGCGAAGACAGCAAAAATGACCCGTACCAGCCCGATATCAAATTACGGGAAGGCGCGATACTGCCCCTGGGCAATATCATTCAAAATACTACAGAATATACTCTCGATACATTAACCCTGTACGTATCCCTGGATGAAAAGGGCGTTGCTTATGGTAAAATTTATCATGATGCAGGCGACGGGTATGCCTTTCAAAAAGGAGAATACGCTTTAGCTACATTCAAAGCAGAAAAGAAAGATGATGAAGTGGTGATTGAAAAGATTGAAGACAAAGGAGATATCTCATTAACTCCACACGTCATCAAAGTATCACTTATTCAGGACGATCAAATCATAAAAGGAGAAGGGACAGGTGCCGGGCCGGTGAACATTAATCTTTCAGGACAATAAGTGGATAAGGTACAATCCGGTTAAATTCTTTTTAATCCTGAAGGTTTAAGAATCGTGAGTTCCTGCTTATCCTCTTTTCTATTCCACGGTAATAATTCTAGAATACTGCATTTTGCCACGATAAAACTGAACTACATAATGGCCTGGTGCTGCATTGGGAATGGTATATTCATACTGGTTGGTATGTATTTTAAACGTGGTGATAACAGAACCATCTGCATTACAAATTCTTGCTGTTCCCCCTTTCCAAAAGTCGTTAAGAAATTCAATTTTAAACTGCCCGTTATTGGGATTGGGATACATCATAATGCTCTCTGTAAATGTATTGGCTATGACAGAATCCTGTTGAATGCCTGATGTAGAATCAGCATATGCCACAGGTTCTAATTGCAGGCTTTTTTGTTGTACCTGGGTGTTTTCTATGAGCAGATAGCCAACATTTTCATCCGTGTGGATTTTTTCTGAATCATAAGTCCGTTCTTCCTCACATAAAATTTCTACACTGTTATTTGTCAGATTCCTGTATATTAAACCTACCGGGTCCGAGCCATCAAACGTTTGTATCTGTGCCAGAAAAGCAGGATTGTTCATGCTGCTATATAAAATGCTATACCAACTGCTGCTCGACACATAATCTCCTGTATGGTTGGCTTCAAAGACATAGGTGTCTTCCAAAAGTGTAGAACCGGGTTCTATGGCAATATAGGCCACATCTTCTGATTCCTGGAGGCTATAATTTTGATATTGATAATTTTCACTTGGCTGAACAATTATTTTAAATTTCTCACTATCTATATCTTTAACCCGTGTAACAAGAGTAACATAATCATTTTGTGATACTATCTGTGACAAAATAACAGGAGTTGAAGCAAATGCATTATCAAATTCCACATTTTTAAAAGGTAAGCTCGCATCAAAATATACATTTTTAACTATTCCTGCCTGCAACAACAAATCTCCGAATTTATGCACCCCCTCTTCCACCACTAAGTAGCTGAAATCTTCTTCGGCATGGGGCCCGTCTAAGTTCTCCCATTCAAGTAGCTGGCATTTGAACGAATTGGTGGTGACATCTTTTACCCTGAGTGTAGCCTCGTCAGATTCATATTTTCGTGTTGCCGGGCCCAGTATGATTACCGGGTTTATATAATTATTAACTAGATTAATGGATGTCCAATCATATGCAAAATCCTGGGTTAAAGAGATGGTGCCGTATTCATATATGTTTTCCAATGGCTCAAAATCTCTCGATATCCTGTTGCCTGCTGCATCATACCCATAAATAACACGCTGCTGGCTCCATGCCATGGCAACACTTAGCATGCATGCTATGACTGTTAAAACGATTTTTGTTGTTTTCATGATGGTTGGTTTTTATGTTGTCTGAATTTTTTAATATTTATATATTCAGAACTCCTGACTTAGAAAAAAAGTCATGTCGCGATTTTATAAAAAAGGAC
>CAYPTK010000103.1:0-9160 GCA_964413555.1 uncultured Bacteroidales bacterium
TGAAAATAAACTATTTCTTTAAATTCATGCACGGGCCCTGAAATATCATTCCACGTGGTGGCTTATTGATCAGGTGTTTCTCTAACATATGACCTGTCAGCATCCAGGATAAGGTTGCTGCTTTCATTAAAAAACGGGTATCCCCAGTTCATATGATACAAAAGCATAATGGGCTCGGGTTTGAATCCTTCATTCAGGATACGATCATTCAAAAGAATGGTATTGTCTTTACTATTGACATGAATTGTCCTTTTCATAAGTAAGTTTTCTCCAAACGTGTTGGCTTCACGAACTTCTCCGGAAATAATGATATGAAACACATCATTTTCCCAATACTCCTGAATATTTACATGATCAGCAGGCATAAAATTATAGCGCCCATGCAACCCAAAGTGTTCACCTCCCGCATCACATGCCGGCCCGGTATTTCGTAACCCGCAAGTAGTGATCATTCCACCTGTAAAACTTCTAAACCACCCATAATCTTTATCATCCATAAACTGGTTGCCTGCTAAACCTGTCCTGGATATCCAGGCTAACGGGACTCCATTGAAATATGATTCAAAAAAGTCAAGTCCCCTGTCGGGCAATAAACAAAAATCCAATCCATTTCCATTTCGAACCCGAATGATAGAGGTTCCTTTGCTTTTTCCTTCAGCAGATATCATTTTACAAGCACCGGCCAATTGATAGATGTTACCGGTTCTTTTTTGTAGTTCTTGTTTAGATTTATCCATGGTTTTTAATTCATTTGGTTTGTAGGACATTGAACAGAATCAACAAAACCGGCCCTTCTTATTTTCGCCCCGGGCACGTGCCTGTCACCCAATTCTTCTCTTATTTTTTGAGCAAAGATCATTATTGAATCAACAACATCAGGGTTTTCAGATGCTACATTCCACGTTTCAGTGACATCCGTGTTTAAATTATAAAGTTGTGGCTCCTCAAAGGGTTTTGTTTCACTTCTCCATGCTGCCGGATATCTCCCATCTTCCTGTGGAAGGTGCAGTTTCCAGTGTTTCCAACGTATAGCCTGTAATTGGTCTCTGTCATAATAATAAAATGCTGTATAAGGAGATTTGGCAGAATCAGGTTTTTCCAGTACAGGTAAAATATTCTTCCCATCTATCACCAGGTCAGAAGATAATTTTGCTCCTGTAAACCCGGCAATGGTTGGCAGGAAATCCATTTCGGTGACAAGTGTATTGCAAACCTTTCCGGGATCAATTTTCGCTGGCCATTGTATGATGCAGGGCACACGCGTACCACCTTCCCAGGTTTGTCCTTTATGTCCTTTTAAGGGGTGGTTTAAACCTCCTTTCACCCATCCGCCCCGGCCTTCTCCACCATTGTCTGAAGTAAATACCAATAATGTATTGTCTTCAATCTTCAGATCACGAAGTGTTTTCATAATCTCCCCCACAGACCAGTCGATCTCTTCAATTGCATCGCCATATATCCCATCTTTAGATTTTCCCTTGAACTGATCGCTCGCGGCCAATGGAAAATGAGGCATTGGATGTGGAAGGTATAAGAAAAAGGTAGAATCTTTGTTTTGTTTTATAAATTGAATTGACTGTTGGGTCATTTTCCTGGTTAACAAGGGAATGTCTACAGGTTGTTCTACAATGCTGTCTTGTTTAAAAATGGCCAGGGGGCATTCTTCACTTCCCTGGTTATGGCTGTGTAATATCCCATAAAAATAATCGAACCCGTGATTAGTAGGGAAAAAGGGTTCCTGATCTCCCAAATGCCATTTTCCAATACACGCGGTTTTATATCCTTGTTCTTTGACAATTTCAGCAATGGTTACTTCATCAGGATTTAAACCTTTAGGGGACTTGGGAGTGAGTACGGCCCTGAACTGGTCTTCAGGTTTTTCATTCACATGCATATCAATACGTTGTGGATAACACCCGGTAAGCAATGATGCCCTTGAAGGAGTAGAAACAGGTGCAGCAACATAAAAATCAGTAAACCGGATCCCGTTTTCTGCCATTTTATCAATATTGGGCGTTTGGTGAATGATGGACCCATAACATCCTAAATCACCATACCCCATGTCATCAGTGAATATAATAATAATGTTCGGATTTCGCGTGTCATCTGTCATTTGTCCTGCTTCATTGGTACAGGCCGGAAATATTGCAGCAGAGGCCACTCCCGATAAAGCAATTTTTGAAAATATATCTGTTTTCATGGATTTAAAATTTAAATTCAACTGTTATCTTCAATTTAACTTAATCAGAAATAAACAGCTCGGTCATTAATAAATCTTCATCTTTAGATGAACTGCCAACCATTATTTTAAAGAGGCCGGGTTCAGTTACACGTTTCATGTGCTTATTATAAAAGGACAAATCATTCGCGTTTAAAGTCAAACTGACAGTTTTTGTTTCGCCGGCTTTAATCACGGCCCGTTTAAACGCTTTCAATTCTTTCATCGGGCGGGTTACAGTTGCGACAAAATCATGAATGTATAATTGTACGATTTCAACTCCATCCCTCGTGCCAGTATTTTTCACATCCACGGAGATGTTCACCTTGTCTCCCGTGCTGATGGTATCATATTCAAGTGTCAGGTTATCATAAGAAAACGTGGTATAGCTTAACCCATGGCCAAAGGGGAAACAAAAACCCCCGGGAGCAGGGTCATATAAGTATTCGCGCGTGTACGCGGTTGGTTTTTTGTTATAAAAGGCAGGCAGATGTCCCACGCTCCTGGGAATACTGACGGTAAGCTTCGCGCACGGGTTGTGGTCTCCAAACAATGTAGCAGCTACCGCGTTTCCGGTTTCCTGTCCTAAATTCCAGCATTGATACACTACATCTACTTTTTCATAAATATCCGGAATGGCATAAGGTATCCCGCCAATAATGCATAAAACGAGAGGTTTATCAAGCGCGGCCAGCTCATTGATCAATTCTTCCTGTAAACCGACCAAATCAAGGTTGTTCCGGTCTCTTCCTTCACGTGCAGTGTTACGGTCGCCTCCCACGACCGCTACAATCATGTCGGACTCCTTAGAAATGGACACTGCTTTTTTGATGCTTTCCCTGTCCTTTTCCAATTGATTTTTATTTTCAGGAATTTCAGGTGTTATCTTGCATCCTTCATGATACACTACATCAATTTTTTTACCGGCCCTTTGTTTTATTCCTTCGTAGACAGTTGAAAAATAGCGGGGCTTTAACGTGCTATAATCACCTAATAATTGTCTGTCAGCATTGGGGCCTATCACGGCAATTGAACTTGTTTTATCAGGATGTACAGGGGCTGTATTATTTTTATTTTTTAACATTAATACAGATTGTTTGGCGGCTTCTAGGGCTAATTGGTTATTAGATTCTGAATTTGTTATATCTAAGGCTTTTTGTTCATCTACATAAGGATTTTCAAAAAGGCCAAGCCTGAATTTATATTCCAGAACAGGCCTGATAAGGGAGTCTAATGTTTCTTCTTTAACCTTGTTTTGCCTCACCAAATCGGCCAATGCAGCATACCCGTGAGGGATCATCAGTTCAACGTTAACACCCGCTTTTGCAGCCAATTCTCCGGCATGTAGAGAATCACTGGCGACATGATGCCTGTGAAACTCCCATTGCGGGCCTGTTCCTAATAATTCTATCCCGGCATAATCCGAAACAACAAAGCCTTTAAATCCTAATTCATCCCGAAGTACATCTTTTAAAATATGTTTGCTTGCATGCACGGGTATACCGTCTATTTCTCCATACATTGCCATCACGCTGACGACTCCTGCATCTTGTATACATTTGGTAAACGGATACATATGTACTTCACGTAACATCCTGTCATTTACCAACGCGGGAGCACAATTAAACCCTCCGTAAGGGCTTCCGTGTGATGGAAAATGTTTAACTGTAGATATGACATGTTCAGCATCCAAAAAAGAATCGGTTGTTCCCTGGAAGCTTGTTACGATCTGCTTTCCTATTTCTGCTGTAAGTACCGGGTCTTCCCCGAATGTTTCCGAGAACCTGCCCCACCTGGGATCTCTGGCTATATCCAACACGGGGGTTAATAATTGTTGCACTCCTCTTGAGCGGGTTTCTTTGGCCACGTGAGTATAAACTTTATTAATCAGTTCAAGGTTCCATGTCCCTGCCAGGGCTAATGCCTGGGGAAAGCTGGTTGCATCGTGATTAACATATCCATGCAATCCTTCCCCGTGAATAATAGCCGGGATTCCAAGCCGTGTATTTTCTATCAAATATTTCTGTACATCATTATGAAGCTGAACAGAAGTGACTACATCAACTTTATTATGATCGCGCAACTGGCCGATACCATGTTTTAATATTGTATTGAGCTTTGAAGTATCATATTGGTTATCAAGCATCATCATGTCAATCCCGTAGCATAAAGTTTGAGCTACTTTTTCTTCCAGCGTCATACGCTTCAATAAATCCTCCACCCTATCTTCTACAGGTGCTGATGGCTTTTTATATAATGCATCCCCGGGTACTGTATTGGAAAAACCTGAGAAAATAAGCATGATTAGAGCGGGAAACAAAAGGTGATTTAATTTCATAATGATTTTTTAGTTTTTAATTGCCAAATTTAATAAAAATCAAATATGATTGTATCCAAAAACGTTCATTTTAGCATGACTAAAGTGTCCACGTGCAAGTAAAGAATTTTTTAATGTAGTTATTCGGTTGTGTTTTCGGAATATGCACTGACAAACAGCACATCGCCCAGTTTATCATATCCTTTAAACAGTTCTTCTCCCGTATGCTTGAGTTGTTCTTCCAAAAACCCTATCATGGTTAACCCGGCATTTGATGATTTTTGATTTATCAGCTCTTTTACATTAATATTTTCATTGTAATCAATAAATTTAATATTATGCATGGATATGGGCAGTCGTCCTTCCATTACCAGTTCAAAAAGCTCTTGTCTTGACTCATCTTCTTCATCATTTGTCGTGGAAATATTAAATACTGTTATTTTTCCACCTTTCCAGTCAGGATGATGCATGATTACATGACTTAATAATATCTGCAATTTTAAATTAATAAAATCAAATTTCTTGATCCATATGTGTATTCCTTCTTTAAATTGCATTTCCCGGTTTGAACCCGCCATCACGATCACATCATAATTACCGGCTCGTACCAATGGAATATTTTCAACAATATGTCCAATATTCCCGGGATTATTCTTGTCGAATTCAAACAGGGCCATGTTGTTCTCCATACCTGAAATACCTGGCAATTGAATTACCTGGGCTATGGCTGAGGTGTATGATGGAGAAACAATGGTATCAACATAAATATGGCTTTTTTTATTTCCTACCTGTTGGATAAGTGACTGCATGAGTTCTTTCGACTTCTTGTAGGTAGATGTAGAATAATACCCGTTAATAAACTTTATATACGTACCAAACCCGTACCGGTATGAAATCCATGAAAGCAAGTTGAATGCATTTTCTTTATCTGAATTTGCTTCCGTGATACACACGACAGAAGGGTGCCATTTAGGTTTCTTTATCACGGATTTGGGTCGTTGCAGGAGAATTTGTAAATTCCTGTTGATTTGAAACAACCCGCTTCTAAAAATTGCTTCCAACCCTTGTCTTTCTTTATGTACTCTATTCATCCAGACATATATAAATACAATGATACCAATCGCGAGTGAAGCATATTCAAAACTAATCTTAAACATCAGGTATATTGACGCGATAAACCCTGTCAATGAAACGAGCCAATGGGAACGAAATTTTGGACGATACGAAGGGGAACTCCCGAAATGATTCAAAAAAGAGATAAGACAAAGCGAACCATAGGTTACCATAAAAAACATGGTGATAATGCTGGCTACTACATCAATATTTCCAATAGCTACAATGACAAATGCAATGATTATGGTAACGAGTGTTGCATTGAACGGTTCATTTGTTGTTGATTTTCCCCTGGCTGCAAATCTGTCCAGCCGGGTGTTAAGCAGGCTCCTGTCCTTACCAAGAGCTTGTAATGTCCTGGGGGCAACCATAATAGAACCAATGGCCGAGGACAATGTAGAAGCTCCCAGTCCTAAAGGAATGATAATGTTTCCCCAAATGGCCACATCATTCATTACAAACTGGTTATTTATAAGTTCTGAAGGAGAAGAATTAAAAACCAGTTTTAATGCTATAAATATGTACACTACAAACCCGGAGAATGTAGCTAATAATGTTCCCCAGGGGATTGATTTTCCCGGGTTTTTAAGATCGCCTGACAATCCAACACCGGCAGTCATACCTGTAAATGCCGGGAAAATAATAGCAAACACGATGAAAAAATCGTCCAGGTTCCTGATCGGTTCACTCGTGATGCCGGCCCGGGCTGTCTCATAATAACCGGTAGCCCCTGCAAAAAAAAGGGTAAGTGATATAACCAGGATAGCAATGACAATATATAGCAAAGCGATTCCTATATTGGCTCCTTTTTTCAGTATAATAGCAGACAAAGTAATAAAGACCGGTATACTCACGGCCTGGCGTGGCAATTCAATACCATATGAATGTTCAATCCATACAAAAAAAGGATGAAATGCTTCTGTAAAGGCAATGATATAAAAGGCAAAACTGATTACCTGAGACAAAAACAAGGCGATGCCGATTGTCCCGCCAATATTCAAACCAAATGAGCGGGAAATAATAAAATACTCCCCTCCTCCTTCAACATGCTGGTTGGTAGCTATCTCTGAAATTGCAAACGCGGTTGGAATGGTTACCAAATGCCCTACAACAATTAAGATCAAAACCCCGTAAAAACCAAGCATTCCAACTGCAAAGCCAAAACGTAAAAATAAAATGGCTCCCAAGATGGTTGAAACAGCAGTTAAAAAAACGGGGATAGTACCAAATCTCTTCGTGTTCTCCATACATACGAATCATTTAAAACAAATTAAAACAACAATAATTCTGCCAATAAACAGATAAATTAAAACTTTATAGCCTGGACACTGACTTTATGTACAAACACTAAATATAATAAAAATGTTATTCCCCACTATGATTACTTGCCTTTTTCTCCGACAAAAAAATCTTCTTTATCGCTAAACAGCACATTAAAGGTTGTAAGACTTCCATATATCCTGGTAATGTATTGCTGAAGGTTGACTTTTTCTTCGTCAGTCAGTTTCTTATGACTATTTATATTTTGCTCCAATACTCTTAGCCTGTCGCGTAGCATCACGATTTTATGAAAAAATGTTTCGATAGGTATTTCTTTTGATTGCATGGATTCATTTGCAGGTTTAAGAATAAGCGTTCCTTCCTGCCATTTTTCACCCAATTCTACTGTTTCCTGCATTAAGCCATATTCATCCAACACATTTTTAAAGATGTGTTCGAATTCTTTAACATCAAATGAAATATTTGATTCACTGCTATCTCCTGTATCCGGTTTTTGAATGACATTATATTCATCATCGGTTTTGGGAATGGTCACTTTACCTCCCTTGGCAAAGTATACATCATAATTCGTAATATTAACTTTACCAATAATTCCTTCACCGTAAAGGTTATGATCTATTAAAGTGCCAACAGGTAGTTGATTTTCCATGCGCTTAAAATTTTTATTCATTTATCAATTCATAAATTTATAAAATATAGAATGAATATTCAATAGAAATAATTTTTTTTGATAATTTTATCCAAAAATTTATCCAATTTATGATCAAGATCAAACATATTTTAACCGGACTATTATTCTTTTTAGCTCTTGCAGGATGCGAACCCGAAGACGAAGAAGATTGCGGTTGTGCAAAAGATTTCAGGGAAGCGACAGAATACATAATTAAAGCATAAATTGTGTTTGTTCCATCTGTATGTAACTACTTTTCTAAGGTTTGATTTAACCCAAAATATGCATTAGAAAATCTATTACATAATTTGGGTTTAATGTTACATTGCTCTAAACGATCAGGAAGTATATTTTAATCAGCTTCATCAGGGAAAAGACGTGCTTTATTCAATATGGTGGTATGATAGTGGTGGCTATCAAACAATTTCCCTGTTTGCCTGGAGAATGAATACCTTGTTAAAAGGAAAAGCATATCATGTAATTAACATGAAAAGCCATGATAAATCCATTTTGCTCTTGGAATCCGGGGAATTAGTAAAAACTATTTTTTTACAACACCTAAAAAACCTTATAAATCAGCTGATTACATGAATTTATTTTGTCTGCTGTTGCATTTGCTGCTGTTGCATTTGCTGCTGCATTTGACTTTGTAATTCTGCTTTTAATCGTTTCTGCAATGTTGAATCCTGCCTTGCTGCCTGTGAAATTTGCTGATAGCGCTGCACACTCATTCCTTCCGATTCTATAATTCCTTTGGTTTTTTCTTGTGCATCAATCTGTAAGGTTTGAATCTCTTTAGATGCTTTATTGTATGATTCCATATCTTGTTTGGAATATTGAGTTTGCCGTGCAGATGTATCCTGTTGAGATTTTGCAATTTCCCTGAATTTATTCATATCAATACCAGAATTTTTAATGGCTTGCATTGCCTGCATTTGCATTTGTTGTTGAGCGCCTCTCATTTTACTGATAATGGACACGAACGTTTTGATTTCTTCATCTGTCACCTTTTTCATGTCCTGTGAATGAGCTATTTGAGAGGACTGGTATTGCTTGTTCCGGGTAATAGTATCCTTATTGTTTTGATTATCTTCTTTGCTTTGTCCCTTGCAATTGGTTAAAACGATAAAGACTATCATTCCCTTCAAAAGATGTTGTGAAATTTTTTTCATTAAATACATAATACTGATTTTAAGGTTTTACAATATGTTTTCAATTATTTATAAACACCGGTTAAGCATGTCTATTGAGATATTAATAAAGTCAGTGTCCGGGCTATAAAGCTCGATAACGTGGCTCGTGAAGACCAAAATGCACGATTCACGGGTGTAAATGAGCAAGTTTGGGTCAAGCGTTATGAAGTTAGCGGACATTCATGGCCAAACACGTTTAGAGTGCAAACTAAAAAAATAATAGTGGAATACAATAGTATTTCATAACTAAATCAGTGAATTCTATGTAAAAATCTGACTATAAACAACATAAAAACCAAGTATCTTCAATACACATTTTAACCCAAATTATGTATTAGAACTTCGTAATGAGCATTAAAAATACGATA
>CAYPTK010000104.1:0-9092 GCA_964413555.1 uncultured Bacteroidales bacterium
TAAAAGAACTTTTGTTAATTTATTCACTGCAAAATCTTCATTGTTAATTCATTCCTTTCTTTCGTATTTGAGCCGGGCCTTGATTTTTCTTTGGTTTTTTTGCCAGCCGGGTGATATAGATCACCGTAATGATATGATGTACGTTATAGTCATTTTTGACGGTATACAGACTGAATACTGACTAAACACCGTATAACTATGTATCCATTTAAAAACAAGTATTTATGACCTTGCGTATATAAATACGGGAATTTATCTTTGAAACAAGAAAATAATTTGTAACCTAAATTGTATCAAGATGAAAAAAAGTTTTTTAACCTTCGCGTTATCCGGTTACCATTTTGCCGTACCCAAAAATGGATCACAAGAAATCATTCACTACAATCCCTTTAAAACTGAGCAATTGGCATCTGATTCCACGTTAGCGTTCTATGATTGGTCCGATCCGTTCCCGGTCATTAATACCAGGCTTAGATTAGGAAAGAAGCCAAATAAAAAAATTGACAATGCATGCATTTTATTAGATCATAGTTTTAAATCCGGGAATCAATACATGAAGGTTGGCTTTTTAATGGACTATTACCTGGGTTCATTTGCTGTATCATCAAGAGATATTATAACAACAAAAAAACGGGTTAATGATTTCATCCATGGAACATGCATAATCAATTCCAACGTGCACTTTATTATATCATTACAGTATTTCCTGGATGTGGAGAAAAAGAACAAGATGAGGCAAGACAATGTTCGCCAGCAACTCCAGGTGTTTGATTTATAATTAGTTGCTAAGTCCCAGGATGCACGGTTTACTGGTGTAAACGCGTAATTTTTGGCGTAAGCGAAACGAAGTTAGCAGATGTGAAAGGCAAACATTAAATATATAGTGAAAACAACTTTATCAGTATTTAATTTTAAAGCATTAAGATGCATTCACAACTAAAAATACAGTTTGAATCAATAAATGGCGACTCAAAATACCAGTGGGTAAATATTGATTGCAATAATGCACGTGTAGGTAAAGCCAGGATTAAGCGAATCTATACTAAAACGATTATTAAAACGATAAATATTTTTCCGGAATACGAGCGAAAAGGTTATGCCAAAAAGACAATAGAGATGTTTAAAGAACGGTCACGTGAAATTATTGCTGAAAATGTAAGGTATACAGCCAGAAGTTTTTGGAGCCATTTAGGATTCATCGATAGTCATGATGGAAATTACCGATGGATAAACCCTCGAAATGCTAACACGGGGATTCAAAAAAAATGTTCAAAATAACGAAGGATTTTTTGAGGGGTCATTTTAATCACGGTTCCATGACCCGGGTAGATGGTACGGATATCATATTTAAACAATT
This sequence comes from uncultured Bacteroidales bacterium, assembly GCA_964413555.1. Classification (GTDB taxonomy): domain Bacteria; phylum Bacteroidota; class Bacteroidia; order Bacteroidales; family JBBRXJ01; genus CAYMKE01. The sequence goes on from CAYPTK010000104.1 coordinate 1,358, forward strand.
GTTTAATGAATGAAATATATTCCGCTGTAAATTCCCTGTTTTCAGGAATCCCAAGTATAGGGGTGTCCCCGGTAAAGGCTATTTTAGATGCTTTGCATAATATACAAATAGAATCATTTGAATGATCGGGAATATTTAAAATATGGCCAGTATCATCACCTATTTTTAAAATGTCCCCGTCTTTAACAACCCGGTCAACACCCTTGATTTTTGCACGAGCGTAGATAGTGGGGGAAAATGTTTTTTTAATCTCCTGCAACCCTCCTGTATGATCAAAATGGCCGTGGGTTAATATCACCTGGTCAATCTTTTTTTTTCCTACACCTGTATGAATATCATGAATATCGTTTACAACAAAACCCGTTGATCCTGTATCAATCAATGTATTCATATCCGGCAACGCGTTATGGTTCCCGCGGACAAAATATACATTTGACGAATACACTTTTTGACGGGTATTGATACATGAAACGCGCATGATTATTTTTTTCTAAAAATTTGTGCATTTTTAACTACCGGCTCAAAAAGTCCATCTGTTTCCCCGGGTAATTTTTGTGTTTGTTCTAGTGCAAGCAACCCGTTTTGTTTTAGTCGATTATGAAACATTTTTAAAATGTCAACTCGTTCTTCCGGTTTCTGGTGGAGAAGTACATTTTTACAAATGATCAAACTGTTTTCCCCTTCAATCGGGTTTAAATCCCGTAAGTCATTATATTCGAATATTATCTTGTCCCTGATTTTATAAATCAATTGAAAATGATTTTCTTTATGTTCTACAGGTTGAAAATAATTATTAAAAATGGGTTTCGGGATACGTTGCAATTGTTCGTATGGATATATTCCTTCCTGTATAATCCTGCCAAATTCTTTGTTAATATCAGTAGCATAAATTTTAACATTTTTAAATGAAAAATGGCCCATTTTTTCAGACAATAATATTGCAAGTGAATAGGGCTCTTCCCCGGATGCACATCCGGCATCCCATATTTGTATGTTTTTTTGCCCGACGCTGGTCGGGATTAAATGATCAACAATCGTATCAAGTGTCTGTTGATCCCTGAAGAAAAAAGTAAATGCCATATTATTTGAATTATTAAGTTAATCGTGTAAAAATATAGATTGAATGTTAATTTTAGCTATTCACAGCGGTGATATGCCTCAATAGTTTATTATGATTTTCATTATAGTCATTAATAACCATACATGTCTTAATTGTGACTACTCGATATCATCCTTTATCGTCATACGAAAAACAGGTATTTATAATCTTGTATAGAAGGGTAAGTCATTTTATTTTTGACTACGGTTATTTAAGGTTTGTCTAAAATTAAGTGCCTGGATCATCATTTACAGATTCGTAATTTATAGCCTGTACACTCGGCATGATGATCCAAAAATTCATTTAAATAAAAAAAAACGGGTTTTTATTAGATGAGTATTTGGGAATGTATTCAACGCCATTAAGAACAATAAAAAAAATAAGGGATGCCAATAACCAGATCGTTATAAGCACCTGTAAATTTAATGGTACCATGCACTTTATTATATCATTTAAACAAATATTTTTAAATGAAACCATAACCGAATTTGATCCGTTCAAACAGCAAAAGGCTGAATATATATTAATATTCGATTGATTTTGAAAATTATTTATAAATTTTTAATGACGGATGAACAATGACGAAAACGAGCAGCGGATATGAAAATGATGAACAATACAGGAGTTTTGTAGAAAACGCCAACGACATTATTTATACCCTTTCACCGGAAGGTATATTCGGGTTTGTATCTAAAAATTGGCAGGAATTTTTGGGACATGAGGTAAATGACATTATGGGCCGGTCATTTGAACCTTTTGTACATCCTGATGATGTAAAAATATGCATGGATTTTTTAAATACAATTATTCAAACAGGAGAAAAACAACAAGGTGTTGAATACAGGGTGAAACATAAAAACGGCACATGGCGTTGGCATACAAGCAATGCTTCTCCAATTAAAAATGAAAAAGGTGAAGTCATTAAATTTTTAGGAATTGCACGAGATATCACCAGGCGAAAAGAAACAGAAGAAGCATTGAAATCAAGTGAAGAAAACCTTCGTATCACGCTCAATTCGATTGGTGATGCAGTGATATCAACAGATGTTCGCGGGCATGTAGAGAGGATGAACCCGGTAGCTGAAAAGCTTACCGGATGGAAACTCAACCAGGCAAAGGGCAAACCACTGGAAGAAATATTTCATATCATTGATGCTAAAACCGGTAAACCGGCTTTTAACCCGGTAAACCGCGTGTTGGAGACAGGGAAAATACTGGGGCTCGCGAATCATACCGTACTTATTTCCCGGGATCAAAAAGAATATCAGGTAGCTGATTCGGCAGCACCTATCCGTGATGATCATGGCAATATAGCTGGCGTCGTGTTAGTGTTCAGAGATGTAACAGAAGAGTATCAACTACAGGAAAAATTAAAAATCAAAACACGTGACTTAGCAGAACGTGTGAAAGAACTAAATTGTTTATATAAACTTTCAAAATTAGTTGAAAGCAAAAATTATTCGCTCGAGAATATATACAATGAAATGTTACTGCTTATACCTCCTGCATGGCAATATCCTTCAATTACTTGCGCGAAATTGATTATAGGAGATAATGAATACTCAACATGTAATTATAAAGAAACTCCCTGGCAACAAACAGGATATATTTATGTAAAAGGGAAAAAACGTGGTTCGTTGATTGTTGGATATCTAGAAGATAAACCCCCTGTTTATGAAGGGCCTTTCTTAAAAGAAGAAAAACATTTATTGCAAGCCATTATAGAACGACTGGAACAAATCATTGAATACAAAAATGCAGAAGAAGAAACAAAAAAATTTAAAACAATTGCTGATAAGGCTGTTCATGGAAGCGCTGTGGCCAGCCTGACGGGAACCCTGGTGTATGTGAACAAGTATTTTGCAAATGTACATGGATATTCACCCGCTCAATTGATAGGAAAGCATTTGTCGGTTTTTCATAACAATGACCAAATGAAAAAAGTGGAAAACCTGAATGCATTGCTATTCAAAGAAGGCAGTTTTGAATCAAAAGAGGTTTGGCACGCGCGTGGAGATGGGAGCGTGTTTCCAATGCAAATGAGCGGTGTCCTTATTAAAGATGAAAAAAATAATCCTTTATATATTGCAGTCACTGCTATAGATGCTACAGAAAATATTAAAAACCAGGAAACAATCAAATTACGATTATCTTATGAAGAGGCTGTATCAAAAGTATCTGCATTATTGCTTGCAAAACCGGGAAAGGAAGATGTGTTTGATAAAACATTAAAAATTATACAACAAACCACGCGTGCAAACAGGGTATATCTGTTCGAGAATTTTACAGACCCTGTTGACGGGCTTTGCATGAAACAAACCCATGAAGTTACCCGGGATGCGTCAACACAAATAGATAACCCGGTTTTACAGCATATCGTGTATGAAAATGGGTTTGAACGTTGGAAGCATTTATTGCAGACAGGACAACATATAGTCGGGGCTGTTAGTAAATTCCCAAAATCAGAACAAGAAATATTGGTATCCCAACAGATAAAATCAATACTCGTAATCCCGGTTTTTTCAGATGGAAAATGGATCGGGTTTATTGGTTTTGATGATACACGAACTGAACGAACATGGAGCGAAGGAGATATTTCCCTGTTGTCTGCAATTGCCGATATGATGGGGAATTATATGTACAGGGAGCAAAATATCCTGAAAATTAAGAAAAGTGAAGAAAAATTCAGGGCCTTGTTTGAACATTCCCATGATGCCATTGCCATTCATGATGCAAATGGTGTTGTGATCAACATCAATCAAAAAACTGAAGAATTGACCGGTTATCCCAAAAGCCAAATTATTAACGCGCCTTTCACGAAATTTTTACCAGGTAATAAAGTAGGCGAAACAAAAAAAATATTAAACAAATTATTACAGGCTGGATATATCCGTGTTGAATCCAAATTGAAAAAAGCATCCGGTAAATTGGTTGACATTGATATCAGTGCAGGTGTGATAGACAAAGAAAAGAAGATTATCCAGGTAATCATGCGTGATATATCAGAACAAAAAGCAACAGAAACAGCCTTAAGAGATAGTGAAGTACGGTATAAAAATGCAGAACGTATAGCGCATTTCGGAAGCTGGGAAATGGATATCGTTACCGGGAAATGCATCTGGTCAGATGAATTTTTTAGAATTTGTGGCTATGAACCCGGAAGTTTTGAACCAACAGTTGAAACAGGATTTAAAATTATTCATCCAGATGATCGGGATAGAGCTTCCAAACAAGTTAACAATGCAATAGAAAAGGGTGAACCATATGACATTACAAAGCGCGTTATACAAAAAAACCGGTCAATTCGTTGGGTTCGATCTTCTGGTGAAGTCATTCATGATCTCCAGGGAACCCCGGTTAAAATTATAGGGTCATTTCATGATATAACAGAGCAGAAAAGGGCAGAAGAAAAATTTAAAAGCATATTCGAATACGCGCCCGATGCATACTATATTAATGACAGGAAAGGCGTTTTAATAGATGGGAACAAGGCAGCTGAAACACTACTTGGTTATAATAAAAGCGAATTAATAAGCAAGAACCTGTTAGAACTTAATTTACTTCCATTAAAACAGGTGCCGAGGGCAGCATCTCTACTGGCAAAAAATGCCAGGGGAATATCAACAGGCCCGGATGAATTCACTTTATACAAGAAAAATAAGAAACCTGTTGAAGTCGAAATAACAACGCACCCGATCTGGTATGAAAACAAAATCCTGGTACTTGGTATTGCAAGGGATATAAGTAAACGTAAACAAGCAGAAAGAGAATTGAAAAAAATGAATATGCAGATCAATGCCTATGCAAACCAACTGGAACAAAAAAATATGAAACTCGATATGGCTAAAGAAGAAGCTGAAATTGCAAACAGGGCAAAAAGTGAATTTTTAGCTAATATAAGCCATGAAATCCGTACACCACTTAACGCGATCATTGGATTCGCGGAAATTATTAACAACAAGAATGAATGTTCTGAACTGGTAAAATATTCAGATGGAATTAAAAAAAGTGGGGAAACATTACTCGGGCTTATCAATGATATATTGGATATATCTAAAATTGAAGCAGGGCATTTAAATATACAATTGGAATATTCAGGCATTAAAGAAATAGCAGATTACCTGAACCATATGTTTTTAGAACATGCAACAAATAAAGGAATTGATTTTAAGGTTTCTATTGATAAGCACATGCCATCTCTAATCAAAACAGACGAGTTAAGATTAAGACAGATATTAATAAACCTGGTCGGAAATAGCATTAAATTCACTGAAAAAGGGAGTGTTACCGTATCATTTTCGTGTAAAAAAGTTGATACTGAAATAAAAAAAGCAACCTTTATAATCATTATCAAAGATACAGGAATAGGAATTTCATCCGGGAAACAAAAAAGTATTTTTGACCCCTTTTGCCAGGAAGATAATAGCACATCAAAAAAATACGGGGGAACAGGCCTGGGCCTTTATATCACGAAAAAACTGGTAACAATGCTGGAGGGAGAAATATATTTGAAAAGTAAAGTAAACAGGGGGAGTGAATTCAAATTAATATTCCCTTTAATAAGTATTGCTGAACGAAAATTTGAAATGAAACCCGAAAAGCAAAATAAAAAAATAGAGCTAACCCAGGCTGATGTACTGTTGGTTGAAGATATTCAGAGTAACCGGGAAGTCATCAAAGGGTATCTTAATAATCACCCGCTGAAAATTATTGAAGCAATAGATGGAGAACAAGCACTTGAATTTTGTAAACACGATAAACCCGATTTAATATTAATGGACATACGCCTGCCCGGGATCAATGGTGTAGAAACAACACGTGAAATAAAAGGCATATATCCACTATTACCAGTAATAGCCGTTACAGCATCTTTAAATAATCAGGAAGAGCAAGAACTGGATATTTTTGATGATTATTTGCAAAAACCGCTTTGTAAAGAAGACCTTTTGAAAACAATGGCAAAATATATTAAGGCCAGGGAGTCTTCAAAGGTTGATGAAGAAGAAGCCCCCGACAGGCAGGAAATTGACATGATAAATACATATAACCTGTCAAATATATCAAAGAAAAAAATCAAAGAATACAAGGAAATGCTTCATAAGGCAAAAGAGTCAGGCAATCTTGATGAAACAGCAGTATTTTCTAAAATGCTTATTAAACTTGGAACGAAACACGAAAGACAAGCGCTTGTGAAGTATGGTGAACAATTGCAAAGCGCATCAGAAATGTTTGATATTGAAGAAATTAATGAGGTGTTTCAAGAAATAGATCAACTATTTAATCAAGCAATAACTAAAAAATAACTAAAAAATAAACATATGAATATTTTAGTAGTAGACGACACCCCTAAAAACATACAGGTACTGGGAATTACTTTAAAAAATGAAGGATACCAGGTAGGGTTTGCACAAAATGGGGAAAAAGCACTGAAAATGATATCCGGGGATCGGTTTCATTTAATTTTGCTTGATGTCATGATGCCCGGGATGGACGGATTTGAAACATGCAAACAGGTAAAAAAAAATCCTGAATATTCAGACATCCCTGTTATTTTTCTTTCTGCTAAGACTGATCAGGAAAGTATTGTGAAAGGATTTGAAGCCGGTGGAGTAGATTATATAACAAAACCGTTTAATAAACACGAAGTACTTGCCAGGGTAAAAACACATTTAGATTTACTCGAACATAAGCAGAAATTGCAGGAAGCAATTGAAACAAAAGACAAATTTTTTTCAATTATATCGCACGACCTAAAAAATCCTTGCGGCTCCATGTATGGATTATTGTACTTACTAAAAAATAAATACAATAAATTTTCGAATGAAAAGCGCTTGCATTTTATTACCGTATTGCTAAGAGCCTCTATAAATGTCCAAAAATTGCTTGATGATATACTGGATTGGTCTAGGATTGAGAGAGGAGTAATAAAATTTTCCCCGATGAATATAAAGATATCTGACAGAATCAATGAAGTCATAGAATTATACAGCGAACAAATCAATGACAAGCAATTAACGGCCATCAACAATTGCCCGGATGATTTTGAAGTATATGGTGATATCAATATGGTGAATACGATCTTGCGAAATATATTATCAAATGCCATTAAATTTACACCACAAGAAGGGAATATTGAAGCAGGGTGCAACATGTATCATAACGATAAAGCTCTTATTTATATTAAAGATTCCGGTGTCGGGATATCCGATAAAGATATCAATAAGTTGTTTGATAAAAAAGAAAGCTATAGCACGAGGGGTACAGATTCGGAACCGGGCACAGGCTTGGGTTTAACCTTGTGCAAAGAATTTGTGCATAAACATCAGGGGGATATTTGGGTGGAAAGTTATGAGCAAAAAGGAAGCACATTCTTTTTTACATTGCCTGTAAAGAATTCATGAAGTATGTATAAAAGAAAAAACATCATGATCCAAACACTATACTATATACAACTTTATTTAACTTTTGCAAAAAATTCTGGCTGATAAATATGAGAGGTATAGTGTCAGCCAGACGGTCCGTCATCTACTTATAGAATGAACCGAGCCATGACAAAAATTTTGGTACACACGAGCATGATTATTAACCCGAAAAATTCACCGCGAAACGATAAAGATCGATATAAAACACGATTAA
>CAYPTK010000105.1:0-9014 GCA_964413555.1 uncultured Bacteroidales bacterium
CATAATTTGGGTTTAAATGTGCCTGTATATAAAGTCAAGGTTTGGATCATAATGTTCGATAACGAGGCTCGTGAAGCCCCAAAATTAACGGTTTACTGCCGTAAATGAGCAATTTTTGGGCAAGTATTTTAAAACTTACAGACTCTATGGGCCAGTACTCGTTAAATCCCAAACGCGTAATATGCCACGACTCCATTAGGATAAACGCCTTCAACATAAACACCTCCTTTAATCTGGTTAATTATTCGCTGAAGGTCATTTACATCTAAAACCACTGCCCCATTAATCTTTGTTATGATAAATCCTTCCTTAATTCCTGCCTGTTTTATTTTTCCGGAATTGATATTTTCTATTTGAACCCCACCTTCCATGTTGAGTTTATCCAGGATAGATTTTTCAGCGTTTTTAAACTGTGCACCCAACAGGCTTATTTCTTTCCTGGACTTAACAATTTCTGTATCGCCATAAATATTTTTTAATTCAACAACAATTTTTTTCCTTTTACCATCTCGTGAAATAATTACATCAATCTTATCACCTGGTTCATGCCTAAAAATAATCTCTTGTATATGAGATGCAGTATTCACATCTTCTCCATTCACTTTTAAGATGACATCGCCCACTTCAATCCCGGCTTCCTCGGCTGCACCGTTTTCTGTTACTTCAGCCACGTAAACTCCTTTTATTAGCTCGATATCTTTTTCTTCGGCTAAATCTGCATTCACTGTAGCTATTTGTACTCCAAGCATCGCGCGTTGCACTTGTCCATACTCGATAAGGTCATCAACAACCTTTTTTACAATATTTACAGGGATGGCAAAACTCTCACCTGCATAGGCCCCGGTTGGTGATAAAATAGCCGTATTGATTCCTATGAGTTTTGCATTCAGATCAATCAACGCGCCTCCACTACTTCCCTTGTTTAATGCTGCATCTGTTTGGATAAAAGATTCAATGCTGTATCGTTCATCACTGATTCCCAGGTTTCTTGACTTTGCACTGATAATCCCGGCTGTTACAGTAGACGTGAGATTAAAAGGGTTGCCTATCGCGAGCACCCACTCTCCCACTCTCGTGTCATCCGAGTTGCCATATTCAATCTTTGGAAAATTATCTCCTTTAATTTTTAAAACAGCCAAATCTGTTGCCCTGTCTGAACCGATCAGCTCAGCATCATATTTCTGATTATTGTTTAACGTCACCTCTATTTGGTCTGTATTTTCAATCACGTGATTGTTTGTCACAACATACCCGTCATTTGAAATAATAACTCCCGAGCCAATTCCCCTTAATATCCTTTTGGGCGGGGTCGTTTGTCCGTAGAAAAAATAATATAAAGGGTTGGACGGTGCTTCCACTTCCTGTGTCGTTCGAATGTGTACTATCGCGTCTATCGTTTTTTCAGCAGCAATCACAAAACTGCTTTGTTCAGTACCCGAATCTGACGCTGTTGAAAAATGAACCCGTTGATAAAGAGCGTCATTCCCCGTAGATGTCTGTCGTGGTTGAACCTGGTATGTATCAGCATCATCCTTATCAATAAAAACAGCATACACGCCAATAACTAAAAGAGCACTAATTAACGAAATCAGTACATTTAAACCTATTCTTTTTGAATCACCGGATAATTTCATAATATATTATTTTTAAGTTAAACAATTAAACACGAGGAAATCAAATATTATGCCATTACAAATTAGTGTTTGAGTCGCCATGTACAATCACGAGGCTCGGGAACCCCCGAAACGCGCGATTCATCTTTGTAAATGAGCAATTTAGTGTCAGCTGTAAGGTCATTAGCAGGCATGGTGTAACATATACCAATGAATCCTGTAAAAAAGACATGTAATATGAAAATTTATCAGTTTACATCATTATTAAAAATTGAATCAGACACCTATTGATTAAAAATATTCAACTAAAAACCAACCATATTAACTATTTTCATTAATTTTGATGCAACAATTTCTTATCAGGAAAAATTTATAAAATGCTACATTTCTCAAAATACCAGGGAACTGGTAATGATTTTATTATCGTGGACAATACACGGGATAATATACAATTAAACCGTGAATTAATAAAAAAATTGTGTGACAGGCGATTTGGCATAGGTGCAGATGGCCTGATGCTATTGGAGAAACATGACACGCTTGATTTTCGAATGATCTATTTTAATTCGGACGGGTTAGAAAGTACAATGTGCGGAAATGGAGGACGGTGCATCACTGCATTTGCACATGATACCGGGCTGATCGGGAATAATTGCTCATTCGAAGCAATTGACGGGATACATCAGGCCCTGATAAATGGTCAGATCATAAGCCTTAAAATGAACGATGTTAATGAAATAAAATATTCAGGAAATGATTATTTGGTTGATTCGGGATCACCACATTATGTGAAATTCACCGATAACATCCGGAATATTGATGCCCGAAAAGAAGGAAGAAAAATAAGATTTAGCCCGGAGTATACAGAAGAAGGCATTAACGTGAATTTTGTTGAATTCAGCACACAAGCCCTTTTCGTGAGAACCTACGAACGAGGAGTGGAAGACGAAACATTTTCATGCGGAACAGGCGTCATTGCATCTGCAATTAGCGCACGTATTCACGATAAACAACAAGGCACCAATTATACAGTGAACACGAGGGGAGGTGAATTGAATGTCAGGTTTCAAACAGATGGCTATCGTTTTTATGATATTTGGCTAAGCGGCCCTGCAGAATTCGTATTCAAAGGTGAATTTAATGAATTAAATAGCAGAATCGGGGTTCATGTATAAAATTTCATGTCGTCGATTTTCAGGACTATATACTGATTCTGAATTCTTTATTCCTTATATTGCAAATTAATGCAGTAATGCGAATTTATTTATGAAAGTGTTCCCAGAATGGCTTTTGCATAATTATCCCATGACATATTCTTTGACGTTTCTTCAACATGTTCTGAAGGGATGGGATGTTCTATCACTTTATTCATGGCTTCTTTCATGCTGCTGATATTCCCCGGTTCCGCGAGATATCCATTATAGCCATCCTTTACTGTTTCGGGAAAATGGCCTGTCCTGGTGGCCAGTATAGGCAGTTTAAAATTATAGGCTATGGATTCTACCCCGGAAGGAGTCGCCGTCAAATAAAACAATAAAATAGCGTCACTTACCTGGAAGTATTGATTTACTTCTTCATTGGGTACAAAATCATTGATCACGGTTACACGGTCTTCTATACCATATTTTTTAATTAACCGGAGAGGACGGTAATTTCTCTCGTCATCCTGCCGTTTTAATAAAATCTTTTTTACAATCGAAAAAAATACACGTTTCAAAAAAGTACTTACCTTTTTTTGGTCAAGTGTTTGCCAAAATGACTCCCCGACAACGAGCAATGAAACATCATCACGCTCGCCGGCAAGTTCGGCAAATGCTTTGATCGCGTTGTGCAACCCCTTGTAACGCCTGATAAATCCAAAAAAGAGAAAAACATGCTTTTCAAGGTTCAGCTTTTTTTTGTACGCTTTAACATCAAAATCTGTATCCGGTGCAAACATATTATAAACAGGATGAAAAAGCTTGATCACCGATGTTTCTTCTTCCCGTTCACTCCTGCCTTTTTCAACAATACTGAATTTCTTTTGCCTGAAGAGGCCTTCAAGTTCACGCGCGGTTTTCATGGCATGAACAATATACGTGTTGGCATGTTTAATTCCCACGCGGGTAAAAAAATTATCCAACACAGATCCTTCTTTTTGTTTTACAAAATGTAAATCAAACAATACTTCAATATCTGTATATTTTTTTATCTTTCCCGCGATATAAGAAAGGGGTAATCCCTGTACAGCAATTGACCATTGAAAAATAATCATATCCGGAGCAATGGACCTGATCAGTTTATATGTATTGTACCACGAAAACGGGTTGTTGTAATTGGTTATATAATGAACTTTTATATTTGTTCCCTGTAATAAATCCGTCTTGCTTTTTTTATCTAAAAAATCACGGGGAACGATTGCAGGGTATTGTTGTGTCCACGAGACAATAAAAACTTCTGTCTCATCCTGTTGATCAAGCGCCTTGGCCAAAGATGTATTATAATTTGCCAATCCTCCTTTAAAAATGGGCCCCGGCCCAAAACACACGATGCGCTTCATATATATATATTTTCAATATTTATAGATTATTGAATATAAAATCAGAAAACACGTGAAATGTATTTTTAATATTCAATTTATTTATTTAACCGTTCTACTGCTTTGTCATACACTCGCTTCATCCCTTCCCTGATTGATATCTTGGGCTCCCACCCGAATTTTTCTTTAACAAGAGACATTTCAGCATAACGGGAATGCACTCCCACGGGTTTGTCAAGCAAAGGTTTGATTTCCGGTTTATATCCGGCAATATCCGTGAATACATCAATCAGTTCAAGAAATGTAGTGAGTTCACCTGAACCAATGTTATAAGCAGAACCATCCGTCACGTTGTCCATAAGCATCATGATAAAATCAATAATATCATCAATATGAACAAAATCACGCCCTTGTTTGCCGGTACCCCATACCTCAAACGGATTTTCTTTCTTGGCTGCCCGTGCTGCAATAGCCGGTACAGGATAACTCAAATCCTGGTCTTCACCATATCCAGAGAAAGGGCGAATACATGAAACAGAAATCCCGTAATTTTTTGCCGCGATTGACGCCAGGTATTCTCCCGTGAGTTTAGACCAACCATAAGTCATATCAGGTTTACCCAGGCTTCCTGAAAGGTCAATGTCCTGTTCTTTCAGTGCAACAGCATCTGTATCTGATTGTAAACTTACAGGATAAGCAGCACTGGAACTGGGGTAAAGCACACGCCCCGGTTTATGGTTACATATCCAGTAAAAAAATTCAGCATCAATTGAAAGGTCAAGTGCTACCTGCATTGGATGCCCTTCAATTTTAGCCCTTCCGCCTACAATGGCAGCAAAATGAAATACATCGGAAAATTTATCAAAATCAAGCTGATACTCTTCCTGTATGTATTTATCATTATTCCTGAAATTGAACAACAAATTCCGGAAATCACCCTGCCAAAAATATAATCGTTTATCTTCCCCGATGATTTCAATATCTTTAAATTTTTCAGAATGATAACCATCAATCCATCGTGAAGGATGGATTCCAATGCTTAAATCATCTACAATAAAAATATTGTCATTTGTTTCTTTCAACAATCTTTTTACCATATTTCTTCCTACAAATCCGCAGGCACCTGTAACCAAATGTGTCTTCATGAGTTTAGTATTTTATAATGAAGGACAAACTTACACCCGAGGTAAAAGGATTAAAAAGTTTGGCCTGTATTTTTATTTATCTCCGGTTTGTTTAAAATCATTAATGGTCTTTTCAATTTTGTAGTCATTCCGGTCATTAGAGTTAAGATGGATCAACTCGCCCAAAAAGCCGGCAAGAAACAATTGCGTACCTATGATCATGACTGTTAAAGCAATATAAAAATAAGGGCTTTCTGTAACCAACCTGGATTTTATCTGGTGCTGCAGATAATAAATCTTTTGAAAACCCAGCCAGACAGCTGCCAATAGCCCGATAATGAACATGAGGGTACCTAATGATCCAAATAAATGCATGGGCCTTCTACCAAATTTAGAAATAAACGTGATGGATAATAAATCAAGAAAACCATTTATGAACCGTTCCATCCCGAATTTAGTAGTCCCGTATTGCCGTTTCCGGTGATTTACAACCTTTTCTCCGATCTTGCCAAAACCTGCTTTTTTAGCTAATACCGGGATATAACGATGCATTTCTCCATATACTTCAATGCTTTTAACAACAATGTTTCGATACGCTTTCAGCCCGCAATTGAAATCATGTAGTTTAATGCCCGTGATACAACGGGCTGTATAATTATAAAATTTACTGGGGAGTGTTTTTGATATCGGATCATATCGTTTCTTTTTCCAACCCGACACCATATCATACCCATCCCGGGTTATCATTTGGTAAAGGCCGGGGATCTCATCCGGATTATCCTGTAGGTCACCATCCATTGTAATCACCACGTCTCCCGCGGCATATTGAAATCCTGTATGCAATGCAGCAGACTTGCCATGGTTTTTCCGGAATTTAATCCCTTTGATATATTGATCCGTTTTTGCCAGTTTTTCAATCACTTCCCATGAACCGTCATTGCTCCCGTCATCAACAATGATGATCTCGTAAGAATAATGATGTTCTTCCATAACTCGTTGAATCCAACTGCATAATTCGGGCAGTGATTCGTGTTCATTATATATGGGGACAACAACTGTTATATTCATTTATAATTTATTCTGAATTATGTATTGTATGTATTGTATGATCTTCTTTTTTAACAAATATCGCGATAATTAATGAAAAAACAATGCCTATAATGGTTTTACTAATGATTTCACCGAGTGCCAACATGAAAGGAGTAATAAATGTATCATAAAACGTGATAAGAGTATCAGCCTGTTCTTTTGAAAAACTTTCCGTAAACGCTTTTTCAATGGACAAAACATATTGTTGAATCAATCCAGGGTCTGATTTATGCAATATATAAACATATACTCCATAAATCAGGGTGCCCCAGAATATGATCAGGATGCCTGTCATCAAGGCTCTTCCATATGTTATAAGGCCATTACTATGTTGCTTCCTGTATCTCGTGGTTCCTAAATGTATCCCGATAACTATAACAAAATATTGTAGCAATTGAAGAGGGTTACCATAATAAGAACCTGTTATATATGACAATAGGGATACTAGAATAAAAGCTCCACCAACATAGGCTCCATATGTCATTGTATATTTCGTATAGTCAGAAGATTGACTTCTCTCCATGAAATTATTTGTTTATGGTTTCACGGGCAAATATATTAGTTTTTGATCAATAATCATTGAAAAATGACGAGTTAATGTACCCCGATTGCACAAAAAACAAATAAAAATGGGTAAGCTACTTATATCGCGCCGCTCAACCGTCTACCCTTGCTTCCTTCCGGACCTGGGGGGATTCAACAGGAGCTGGCCGTATAAGGCTTACCCACAGATTGCAAATATAAATGTTTTATTTGATTTATAAACGTATCGTGTAAAAAAAATATTTTCATACACTTAAGGGGGCTTCTAATAATTTTGACGCGAAGGAATTATTAGAAGCCCCTTCATTGATTTAGGATTTATTCAATATATTTTAATGATTACTTTGATATAGTTGCAAATATCATTAAATTAGCATTTCTATTCCTGAACCTGTCTACTATGAACGAATTCGCTACAGGAATTAATAATAATCAGGATTTTCAAACCTTAAACTTCTATAAATATAAACATTTGTATCGAGCCATGACTAAACTATCAGATACACGCTCGGATGACGACCAACAACCTCATAATAAATTAAATGTCAAAAGAATAAACTCATGACAAACACCATCTGACCTTTAAAATTTAAATTAATGAATTTAACTAACCCGAAAAATATAATCGCCGGGATTTTTCACTCAGCGGTAGAATCCGTTAATCCCTATAATGCAGTTAAAAACAACATGCAAATAAAAGACCATGAATTATTGGTGAATCAAAAGTCTGAAAAATTAAGCTTTACATTACCTGACTACGAAAACATTTATGTTGTCGGGTGTGGTAAGGCCGCTGTCCCGATGGGCAATGCCATTGAGGAAATAATGGGAAGCTATATAACCAAAGGCATACTAACGACCAAATACGGGCATACCGGGAATAAAAAATTAAATACAATCATATTGGATGAAGCCGGGCATCCGGAACCGGATAAAGCCGGCGAATCATCTTGTAAAAATGCAATTGAAATGCTTAAAGCGGCTACTGATAAAGACCTTGTCATTGCCCTTATCTCGGGTGGAGGGTCTGCCCTTTGGCCACAGCCTCCCCGGGAAATTAGTTTAACCGAAAAAACTTTGTTGTCTAAAATCTTACTCCAAAGCGGAGCTTCCATTCATGAAATGAATACAATCCGAAAACATTGTTCAACAATAAAAGGCGGTTGGGGGGCAAAACATGCATTTCCTTCTGAATTATTGGCATTCGTTATATCAGACGTGATTGGGGACCAACTTGATGTCATTGCTTCCGGCCCATTTTTCCCGGACCATTCAACATTTCAACAAGCCAGGGAAATCATAGATTATTATAATATCAGAACAAAAATCCCACCTTCTATTCTAACATATATTGATAACGGGATCAATGGAATTGTCAGTGAAACACCAAAGACCGGGGATGATGTCTTTGAAAATATACATCATCTCATTGTTGGTTCAAACACGATAGCTCTTGATGCTGCTGCTGAAAAAGCCAAAAAATCAGGCTTTAATGTTAGTGTAATAGATACCCCCCTGCAGGGAGAAGCACGAGAATCGGCCCGCTATTTTGTACAAGAGGCCATAACACAAAGCATGAGAAGAAGTACACCATTTTGTCTATTGGCAGGCGGAGAAACCACTGTTACCATTAAAGATGAATGTGGAAAAGGAGGAAGGAACCAGGAATTTTCATTATCAGCTGCACATGACATCGAGGGAATGCATAACATCGTGATCGCGAGTTGTGCAACGGACGGGAATGATGGCCCTACAGATGCCGCCGGTGCAATTGTTGACGGGTCAACAATAGAACGCTCTAAAAAACTGGGATTGGATGCAAAAGAATCACTTGCAAAACATGATGCATACCCATTTTTCAATAAGCTGGATGATTTGTTAATAACAGGCCCTACAAACACGAATGTCGCTGATATTCAAATCGCTTTTGTATTCTAATATCATGTCATACATGGGTTATAGGTTAATTTGAAATTTTTATTTTCCTCTTTTCAGCTGGCATCATCCGGCACGAGAGTCTGCCTGAGCTATCTTTCTTTAGCCGGGAAGTATGTAATTGTTTCATCATTTCTTTTTAACCCAAAATATGCATTAGAAAATCTATTACGCATTAAAACTACTTCAAAA
>CAYPTK010000106.1:0-8870 GCA_964413555.1 uncultured Bacteroidales bacterium
GCTTGTACCTCGTCCAATCTCATCCAATAAAATAAGGCTCCGGGGGGTAATATTATTTAATATGCTTGCCGCTTCATTCATTTCCACCATAAATGTTGATTCACCCAGGGAAATATTATCCGAAGCTCCCACGCGCGTAAATATTTTATCTACCAAACCAATGTTTGCAGAAGACGCGGGCACGTAACATCCCATCTGGGCCAGCAGGACAATCAGGGCTGTTTGTCTTAACAAGGCTGACTTACCGGACATGTTGGGCCCGGTAATGATAATAATTTGCTGCTCCCTGTTATCCAACATCACGTCGTTTGCTATATATTTTTCATCCAAAGGCAGTTGTTGTTCAATCACCGGATGCCTCCCATCTTTGACTTCCAAAACATCATCATCATTCACAACCGGCTTAACATAATTGTTCTCCTTTGCCAGTTGTGCAAATGAAACAACGCAATCCAATTTTGCCATCAGGGATGCATTGAGCTGAATTGCTTCAATATAATCCACGAGACTCATTATGAGATCATGAAATAAATTGCTTTCCAGTGCAACGATCTTTTCTTCAGCGCCTAATATTTTTTCTTCATACACTTTAAGCTCTTCTGTAATATACCGCTCAGCATTTACAAGCGTTTGTTTGCGTATCCAGTTGTCCGGCACTTTGTCCTTGTGCGTATTGGTTACTTCAATATAATACCCAAACACGTTATTATATCCTATTTTTAAGGAAGAAATCCCGGTGGTGGCAGACTCCTTTTGCTGAATGCCGGCAATGTAATCTTTCCCGGAATGAGCAATATGTCTTAGTTCATCGAGTTCTTTGGATACTTCCGCGGCAATCACGTTCCCTTTATTGATCTGGTTTGGCGGGTCAGGTTGTATTTCATTCTCGATACGTTCCCTGGCAGATTTACACGGGCTCAGCTGGTCACCGATCTTTTTCAGCAGTGCATCCGGGGAATCCAGGCATAATTTCTTAATGGGTTCGATCACGCTCAGCGCGATTTTTAGCTGTACTAATTCACGGGGCGTGATCCTGTTGGATGCCAATTTCGAGATCAGGCGTTCTGGATCACCGGCTGATTTAAGATGCTCTTTTATTTCTTCCCTCGTGTCATCATGGCTAATAAGATACTCAACAGCGTCCAGGCGTTCTGAAACAGGCTTTAGTTCTTTTAAAGGAAGTGCTGTCCATCTTCTCAAAAGCCTTGCTCCCATGGGGGAATTGGTCTTGTCTATAACATCTATCAGTGTTTTGGCCCCCTCGTTAATACTGGAAAAAATTTCAAGGTTACGAATGGTAAACTTGTCAAGCCATACATAATGATCTTGCTCGATGCACGAGATTCCTGAAATATGTTGAATTTTTTCATGTTGAGTATGTTCAAGATACTGAATTGCAGCGCCTGCTGAAATCACTGCATTATCAAGATTTTCAATGCCAAATCCTTTAAGGGAATTCGTGTTAAAATGGTTCAATAATTTTTCTCGAGAATTCTGCATTGTAAACACCCAGTCATCAAGCGTATACGTGTAAAACTTCGTGCCAAATAATTCGGTAAAGCGTTGTTCTTTGCCACGTTCAAAAATTACTTCTTTGGGTTGAAAATTATTAAGAAGCTTGTCAATGTATTCAAAATTGCCTTCGGCAACCATGAACTCTCCGGTAGAAATATCAAGGAAAGCAATACCTGCCATATTCTTTTCAATATGTAAGCTGGCAAGAAAATGGTTTTCTTTCCGTTCAAGAATGTTTTCATTATAGGATACACCAGGTGTTACCAATTCCGTGATACCCCGTTTTACCACTTTCTTGGTAGTTTTAGGGTCCTCCAATTGATCGCACACGGCTACACGCAAACCGGCCCTGACTAATTTAGGTAAATAAGTATCTAAAGCATGATGAGGAAATCCCGCCAATTCAACAAAAGAAGCAGCACCATTCTTCCGTTTTGTAAGCGTTATACCCAAAATTTCTGAAGCCTTGATCGCGTCTTCAGAAAACGTTTCATAAAAATCGCCCACCCTGAATAATAATATTGCATCAGGATGCTTTCCTTTGATCGCGTTGTATTGCTTCATCAAAGGGGTTTCTACTGTTTTTGATGTGTTTTTGGATGTACCAGCCAATGTATTACTTTTTTATTCTAAACAAAAATAACAATCTTTATGAACTGAGCATGTAAAAAATATTTTTTCTCAATAAAAAAATCATTATATTTATAAACCATGATTTAACTGAATGTACCAAACCTAAACTCTTTAATTATAGACGGGCTCGAATTCGTATTCATGGAATGCTCATAAAAAAATCAAATAACCCGGGACTTGTATAAAATATTTAGACACGCGCGCGGATGATTATAAAAGGGAAAGAAAGGTATAAAGGTAAAGATGTACATATTTAGAATCACCATTAAAAATTAAAATATAAACATATGAAACACATTATTTCATTTTTATCAGGTCTCTTTATCTATAGCATGATATTTAGTCAGAATGCTCAATTTATCACTGATGAATCTGAAGGGTGTGACTTATTGGTCGTTCAATTCGATGCATCATCATCGTCAGGTGTTGAACCACTTACATATACATGGGATTTTGACAATGGCAATGACCCGGTGACGGAAACAAGTCCAACAGCCAGGGCAATTTTTAATTCACCCGGCACGTACCAGGTTGAGCTTGTCGTGGAAGATGCCAATGGCAATAAAAGCAGTCCGTACACGCGAACAATCAATATTTATGAAGGTCCGTCAGCCAATTTCTCATACACGGGAGCCACGAGTGGGTGTGCACCCCTGACGTTAGATTTTCGTGATCAATCGACAACAGGTGACAACACGATTACAGAATGGTTATGGGAATTCGGGGATGGTAGTACTTCAACAGAACAACACCCGTCACATACTTATTCAACTTCAGGAAACTTTAATGTAAGTTTATATATCACGGACAGTAAAGGATGTGGTTCAGACATCACCATCAATGATGTGGCCCGGACCACCAATTCTATCCGTTTTGACATTGAAGCAGATAAAACCTATTCATGTGACAGCACAACACCGTTAACCAGCACGTTTAACCCGGGGCTGCGGTACGGGACCCCTCTTTCCACTTATCATTACCTGTGGGATTTCGGTGGAGGCAATACAGATACCAGCGCGAGTCCTACTCATACATTTAATAAAGGGAGCCACGAGATAACACTTACTGTATCTACAAAAGACGGGTTGTGTGATGTCACGCGGACGTATCCCGGGTTCATTAATGTAGGTAGTGTAACACCCAATATCACTTATGGTAATACATATCCCAAATGTGGCATGCCAACACATAAATTTACATTGGAAAACTTTGGGGTTGGAGACAACCAAAAGATAATATGGGATTTTGGAGATGGCAGTGTAGATACAGCGATAGGCTCCAGCTCCTTGAGTCATCAATTTACCGACTCCGGGGTTTACCTGGTCAGGGCTTACATCACGGACCCGGACGACCCTTCATGTATCAATGTAAGTTCTGTTAATGCTCACATAAACATCCCTTCAAAAACATTTAAAGCAGACAATAAAGCGAATTGCAATAACGATTCCATCAGGTTTGAGCCACCGGATATATGGGATGCTGATTCATATATATGGGATTTTGGAGACGGGAACTATTCCACGGAAGAAGAACCCGTGTATAAGTATGCTAATCCTGGCACATATGATGTTTCACTCATGATCATTACCAGGAATGCAGGATGTAAACTGACATTTTCACGAGAGGATTTTATTCATATAGGTGCTCCCGATGCATCCTTTAGAACCCCCAATGGCAGAGAAATATCAACCATCCCGGTGGGATATGACTTAAGCGGGTTGCCACTCGATTATCTTGAAGGCGGATGCTTGAGTGATGCCGTTCAATTTGTTTCCAATTCAAGCCCGGAAAACAATATTGTAAATTATAAATGGATTTTTGGAGACGGCACCGTTGAAGAAACCACCACGGGTGTACATTCACATGTATATACCTCGGAAGGCGTGTATTCCCCCGTGCTGGAAGTGACCGATGCACAAGGATGTGTTTCTCGGGACACGTGCCACGATTGCGTGAGGCGCGGGGAGCAACGAGCTGTTGACCTGGATATTATCACGAAAGACACGGTATGTTGCACGTTTGACAGCATTAAATTGTATACACATACACCTGCAGACCAAATTGACCTGGTCTGGTATCACCTGACCATGATAGGCGAAGAAGCCGGGTTGCCACCGGTTTACAACGGATTTTACAAAGAAGGGGGACAGTTCAAAGATTTGGGGGGGAATCCAAACAATGACCTGGACTGGGAAGATTATTTTCTCACAACATACAGTATCCCTGAGGAAGGTGACAACCTGGGGCTTGATTATTATATTTTCAACAATGGATGTCCTACCAATATAGAATATCCTGAAATTCAACATCACCGGTTGCCCTGGGGCAATTTCTTATATACTCCCCCGGAATGCGAACCCAATGTTGACTCAACAAGTGATAAGATCATATTTGACCTCAATGACCCTGCCATGTTCCAGGGTGAATGGCTGGCCGAAGAAAATTACCCACTCGATTCCGCCGTCATCAGCATTGATGCCCCGTTCGACTCCACGGTCGTTTACAGGCGACAGGATTACCCGGGGGGGCTAAACTTCACTCAATTCCAGGCGAACAATGAATTCCCTGTCATTGTTCTGGACTCGAGCGCATCCGGTCAGTTTTTTGTACACACGACACTATATGATTCCGATCCGGAAGACCCGAGTGGATTCATTAAGCCACCTGCTGCAACCAATTTATGCGGCCCTCCCGGACAGGCATGTTATGACAGAGTTCCTGTTCCTATTATTAAGGAAGTAATGACAGTGAATATCAATACATCATCAGACATAGAAAAAGGGTGCATCCCCCTTGAAGTGAACTTGAATATCATCAATGAAGAAGCAGTGCAAAACGATTCCACTCTAACTTGGATGTTCAGTAACGGGCAAACAGCCAGGGGCCCCAACCCGGTAATCACGTTCAATTCACCAGATACCATCACGTACAGGCTCTTTGGATACGACTCCTCTGGGTGTGAAATAGATTCAACTTTTATTCGTGACACCATTATGGCATATGGTGTGAAAGCAGATTTCATGATGGATACAACGATATTATGTCTGACAGACAGCCTGTCCAGCAGTATTAATATCAATAATATATCTACATCCAGTGGCACCATTATCGAGAACAGATGGGACATGGCTGGAGCTGCAGACACCATTATCAATCAGTCTTCATTCACGTACAAATTTTCTTCTGAAGACGCGCCCCCAACTTATTTACAGGGGAATGGTGAACATGTTACATTAAACGTCAGGGATGACCAGGGATGTGAAGCCGTGGACAGCATGATGATCCTTTTACGAAAACCGGTTCCCGAGTTCATTTTTGGGATCAGGGACTTTGGCTGTCAGGAAGAAGCCTATCTCAATCTTGCAGAATACAGCCTGATAGGTGGTGTTGCACCTGTTTATGGCGAGTTACACTGGCTTTGGGATGGCGATACCATACATCATTACAAAGACCTCCGGTCTGCACATGGTACTCAGATTTTTATTGACCAGGGAGAAGAAGGGACGTACAAGGCCTGGATAAAAATTACCGGGGATTCGCTGGGCTACTGTCCCGCTGTTGGTGACACGACCCTATTCACTCCTACATTAGACACCATTACAGCAAAAATAAATGTGAACAAAACGGTTTTTGAATGCCCGCCGGCTCAAATCGAATTAAATCACGACAGCACGTTATTGATTGACAGCATTCCTATTGAAAAAACAAATTGGGAGATATATAATACATTAGGTAATACTGTTGCTTCTTCTGAACTGTCGAACCCCACGTTCACCATACGAGAAGGAGGTTATTATGGTGTAAGGGTTAAAATTGAAGATGAAAATGGATGTAGTGACATCATTGAACAAGACAGTCTAATCCATATTAAAAGTCTGAATGGAACCATAATATTACCATCAGACACGATTTGCATGGGCGATTCGGTGAGTTACAACAGTTCATCTACAGGAGCCACAGATTTTGCCTGGGACTTTGGTGAAGGAAATGTCTTCTCCGGGCAACAAATCACGTATGCTTACAAGCAACCCGGCAACAGAATCGTGCGCCTGATCTTGAGTAGGAAAGACCTATCAGGGAACCTGACCTGCCAGGAGACAATACAGGATACTATTATGGTAAAAACGGCGCCGGTCTTTTCATTAAATGATACGTCTATTTGTACCGGTGATACCATTACATTGAATGTGCCTGATTCATCGGATTATACTTATACCTGGTTCCCCGTGGCATCTTCATCCCACTCGGTAAGCGTTTCCGATTCCGGAATTTACTCGGTGATTGTCAGAGACATTACAGTAAACTGTTCAACAACCGATTCCATTCATTTAACATTTAACGCATTGCCGATTATCAGCATAACCACGGAGCCTCCTGTTTGTATTGGTGAAACCATTACACTTGAATCAAGCAGCTCTTCACCGGCAACAAGCTACTATTGGGCAAAAGATTCATTATCAATCGATTCGGTCGCGAATCCCGGTGCGGTATTAAACAGCCCTTCAACAATTTACCTCACCATTACAGACACCAACGGGTGTCAAAATCATACTCAAAAATACATGGACATTATAGAAAAACCCGTGTTAAACCTTTCAGATACAAATATTTGCCCCGGTGATTCCGTCACTTTGCATGGCTCTCCAATAAATCAATCATACCAAAATGGTATTTATGAATGGTATTATAATAATGAATTATGGACAGACAGTTCATCATTATCTCGAATAACCGTGAAAAATGAAGGACAATACATGTTGATTTTTTCTGTCGGGACGTGCCAATCCACGGGTTATTCAGACATTGAATATCATCCTGCTCCCGATATCACACGAAATGAAGAGTTGGTGGTATTTTGCAACACCACCAATTTCGCTACACTGGACGGAGGCGAAGCGTACCAGTATGAATGGGCTCATAGTGATTCAAATAAACGATATCTCAAAACCAACATTGAAGGGACATATTATGTCACGATCACGAACACGGAAGGGTGTAGAAATACAGACACGATTATAACTGACAGCAGATGTGGTCCGCTCGTGATGGCACCTTCTGCATTCATCCCCGGACAACAGGGTGATGACAAATTTTATCTGCACGACTACAATATAGGTGACTTTCATTTGTATATTTTCAACCGGTGGGGTGAGATAATCTTCGAGAGTAAAGACCCGGGAGAAGCATGGGACGGAACATATAACGGACAGCTAATGCCTGCAGGTGTATACCCGTGGATCATGCGATACACGGGAGATAATCCCGATTACAATAAAAAGATCAAACAACAGGGAAGTGTAACCATCATTCGATGACATTAATAAAATTTAACACGTCTAACAATTCACAAAACTGAACATAAAAAAAATCATGCAACTTCAAAATCAGCAACATATTAATCAAACTAAACACCATAAAAAAATAATCGTATTTTTTTATTTGCTGACATTGATCATTGCTGGTCATGCACAGGATGTACAATTGACCCAATACTACAACATTGCCCAATCGCATAATCCTGCATTTGTCGGCACCTCGTATGCATTCAGGGCTGTTTTGGACGGGAGGTTCCAATGGCCTGCCCTTGACGCGAAGTACAAAACTTATTATTTTTCTGCTGATTATAATCTTGAACGGTATAATAGTGGTTTTGGTGGTTATTTTATATCTGACTACCAGGGAAGCGGCAATATAATACGTAAAACAGAAATTGCACTCCAGTATGCCTCGTGGATCAATATCAATGATGAATACAGTCTCAGGTTAGGAATCGAGGGAGCATACAATAACATTCACCTGAATTACCAGGAGCAAACATTTCCGTCACAATATTCCACGCGTCATATCGATTACAACACGACGCGATTTCCACGAATTTTAACAGACATTGAACAACCTCATTATTTTGATGTCGGGTCAGGCCTTTTATTATATTCAGATCAATCGTGGGCAGGATATTCAGTATATCATGTAAACAGTCCATCCGACGGTTTTTTAAATGATCCCGGTTCAAATACTTCGTTTTTACATACTTTGCTTGGTGGATACAGGTTTAAATATAATATAGGAACGCGTGAGAGCCTGCATGATTATAATTTCTACGTGATTCCTACCTTTTTATATAAAACCCAGGGACCCTCTGACCAACTGGACCTCGGTGTTTATCTACAATATAAGGATATTTTATTGGGCACCTGGTACAGGGGAATCCCACTTAAAAATTACAACAATTCGATTAAAAACATAAACAATGAATCTATTATCTTTTTAATGGGCGTTATTTTTGACAGTTTTTCATTAGCATATTCTTATGACTTTGTTATTTCAAAACTAAATTCTTCCTGGGGAGCTCATGAGATCGGGATCATCTATAAATTTCCGCCTGAAAGCCAGTTTATTTCAAAACATAAAAAATACAAATCACTTCCATGTCCTAAGATGCAAAAGATTATTATGAAAAAATAAATTCAAATGTTATAGCACACTCGCTAAATCGTGCTCGTCTCTAACGTAAAGTGTTTTGATCATAATGTTTGATAACGAGGCTCGTGAAGACCCAAAACGCGCGGTTTAATGCCATGAATGAGCAATTTTGGGGCAAGCGTAACGAAGTCTGAACCGTTAGGAAGAATGACTGTATCGGGGTTAGCGGACATTAAGGACAAACACTAATCATGAAGATATTGATAACTCGTCGTGTTTTTAAAAATAACATCTATATA
>CAYPTK010000107.1:0-8841 GCA_964413555.1 uncultured Bacteroidales bacterium
TCTTAAATTCGTTCCATGCTTTATTTTTTATATTGCGTTGATTTCAGTGGGGTATCATACCGTTGGCGGGACCGGCAAGACACCCCATACCGAATATATTATTTCATTATTAAAAGATTATTTTAAAATTGCTGTTTTGAGCAGGGGATACAAGCGAAAATCCAATGGATTTCTTTTAGCTGATGATAAGTCTTCTGTATTGGATATAGGGGATGAGCCCAGGCAAATGAAAAATAAATTCCCGGATGTTCCGGTAGCCGTGAATAAAAGAAGGGTGAAAGGGATAAAGAAATTAAAGGAAGAATTCAAAGATTTAAAAGTTGTGATACTGGATGATGCATTTCAGCATCGATATGTTAAACCCGGTTTATCCATTTTATTGATGGATTATAACAGGCCTGTTACGAAAGATTTTTTATTGCCGGTTGGCCGTTTGCGTGAACGTGTACACGAGAAAAGAAGGGCAAATGTAATCATAATCACCAAAACACCGGAAGACATAAAACCAATGGATAAACGGATAATCAATAAAAAACTAAAATTATACCCGTACCAGGAAATATTTTATACACGATATCAATATGGAAAACTGCAGCCGCTTGTCAGTAAAAAGAGTAACCCCCTAGAAATAGATATCCTGAAAAAAGAAAATTACCAGGTATTATTGATCACGGGTATTGCCGATCCTTCAACACTGTTGCAAAAGATTAAACAATACTCAGAATCCGTCAAGCATATTAAATATCCCGATCATCATACATATAAAAAGAAAAATATAAGGCATATTATTGCCTCGTTTAATGAAATGGAGCAGGAACAGAAGATCATCATTACTACCGAGAAGGATGCAACACGTTTAAGAGAAGCAGATATTCCCGGGGAGATACTTTCAAATATGTATTATATCCCAGTTCATGTCGAGTTTGCTGAAGATGATGAGGAAATGTTTAATAGTGTTGTAACCCGATACGTATCAGAAAATAAAATAGGTGTTTTGCATAAATAGTGTCCGTCTATAAAGTCAAGTGTTTGCTCTATAAAGTCCGCTAACCCCGGTACAGTCATTCCCTACGCGGCAGGCTACGTTACACTGCCAAAAATTGCTCTTTTACACCAGTAACCCACGTGTTTCATGGTTCAGCGCACCCTGTTATCGAACATTATGGAGCAAACACTCGAGTTTGTTGACTGGATACATGTAGTGATCTGGCGGCAAATTCGAGATGAATGTTTTGTAACGAATCAAATATTACCATGCTAATTTACAGACTTTTGAGTTCTGACTGATTATGTCACTATTCCAACGGGAATTGGAATAGCACGTGTGTTTTTTTTAAAAAAAAGTACGAATGACCCTTCATGTATTTATTTTTTTATTATATTCGCAGAAATATATTTTTTTATCAACAACTTATAAACAAATATTTAATAATGCCATACAGACGCCTCCCCAATACAGATAATTCACGGATAAAAGCCCTTAAAAAAGCCCAGAAAAAAGGGCAGGAGCTACCACCCCTGAAATTAGCATTTTCTCAGCAAACTTTACACAGGATAAAGTCTTTCGTGCCTTATTTCGAGAAGGCAATACAAATGTATAAGTCCACGTATGACAACCAGGTCAGGAATAATAAAGCATACCTTGAAAAAGTAAGGAAAGCAAAATTATTCATCTCTCATTTTATACAGGTGGTGAACATGTCCATTACACGTGGTGAAATGAATCCCAACACCAGGGCATACCTGGGCATCGAAGATTATGAGAATAAAGTACCTCCTTTAAATACTGAAGCAAGCGTGATCGAATGGGGGAAGAGATTGATCGAAGGGGAGGAGAACCGAAAAATGAACGGCCTGTCTCCTGTAACCAACCCCGGAATCGCGTTGGTGAAGGTGCGGTACGACCAGTTTATGGATGCATACAGGTTTCAGAAAACATTACAAAAAGATAAAGACCGGACATTGAGTAAATTGGCAGAATTAAGAGAGCAGGCAGATGATATTATATTGAATATATGGAATGAAGTAGAAGAAACTTTTAGCGATTTACCCAATGATGCCAAACGCAGGAAATCTGAAGAATATGGATTGGTATATGTTTACCGGCGGAATGAAATCCAACAGTTTAATAATATGAATATTTTGCAGCAAATGACGAGCAATGCCACGAGTTAACCCGTGAACGAATATAAGATCCTGCTTTTTTTTTATGCTCTCCCTAAAAATTATAGCCATGATATTAACCTGGTTGTGAACGTTTGGTTTCGTGTTTAAATAATAGCCATATCAATCCGCTTATAATCAACACGCTTAGTATTGTCATGTGATACGTGTTTTGAGTCGTGCCTACCTTGTCAATGGTGTTATTAACTTCTTCAATAGAAAAAATATTGTAAACAATCACGGCTGCTGCATTATTCACAAAATGCGCCAGGATAGGCAACCAGATTGATCCACTCCAAATAAAAAGGTAACCAAAAAAGACACCCAACAATAGCCTGGGGATGAAGCCATAAAACTGAAAATGAAATGCACTGAATAATATCCCTGCTATCAGGATGCCTATATGTTTGTTTTTTGTCCAATTGATAAAGATGCGCTGAAAAACACCCCTGAAGAGCAATTCTTCACCAATTGCAGGAATGATGGCAATCATTAAAAAGTTTATTAGAAAATGAATCCCATTGTTTTGAGATAAAAATATTTCTGTGATTTCTTTAGCATTTTCTTCAGCTTTTTTCATCCAATGTTCTACTTTGCTTAATTGCTCGGGTAATTCAATCCCGGCATTCATTTCTGCTAAAAAATTGATCACCGGAAATGAAACCAACATTACCAGTGCTACAAGAATTCCTGAATACAAGGTGATGTTTTTGTTTAAAGAAAGATAAGTAATGCTGTTTCGGTTGATAAACCATCCGATGATGAATGGAGGGATTAAAAACAACCCGGCAGATTGAATGACCTGGAGAAATTTTAATAATAAAACATTCGAATGATCAGATGTGTCGGGCAGCGTGGTGAAAATTTCCTGTATGCTTACATCAAAAAGTAATGCCCCAAAGACCATGCCTGTAACAGAAACGGCTAAAAAAATGATTGCTGTAATTCCAATTGTAAAAATAAATTTTGCAAAAGGAGTAGCTTCTGCCAAAAAACCTTTTTCCATATACTAATTAAGTTATATTTTTGTTTGCTAAACAAAAATACACAAAATATTTTGATACAAACCGGAAATACAGATTTTAAAGATCGTCCGTTATTACTGGCCCCGATGGAAGATATCACGGATACATCCTTTCGTACCTTATGCAAGCGATATGGTGCAGATTTGATGTTCACGGAATTTGTCTCGTCAGAAGCACTCGTGCGGGATGTGGAAGAAAGTTTTAAAAAAATGAAGATCGTTGAGCATGAAAGGCCATTGGGTATTCAATTGTTTGGCCATGATGTAAATACTATGAAACGAGCAGCCATGATCGCGGAACAAGCTCAACCGGATATGATAGATCTTAATTTCGGATGCCCTGTAAAAAAGATTACCTCCAAAGGAGCCGGGGCAGCCATGTTAAAAGACATTGATAAAATGCAACACATGGTATCCGAGGTAGTAAAAGCAGTGCATATACCCGTGACTGTTAAAACCCGCCTCGGGTGGGATGAGCAAAATAAAAACATTATTGACGTGATATCGCGACTTCAGGATGCAGGAATAAAAGCCATTACCATTCACGGGCGAACAAGGGCCCGGTTTTACAAGGGATTGTCAGACTGGTCTCTCATTGGACAGGCTAAGGAACATCCTGAAATCCACGTTCCTGTATATGGAAACGGGGATATCGACAGCCCGCTGGCAGCATTCAATGCATATACAAAATACAATGTAGATGGCATCATGATAGGAAGGGCAGCTATAGGAAATCCCTGGATCTTTAATCAAATAAAACATTACCTTGCTACAGGCGAATTATTAAAGCCACCCGGCATCAACGAAAAAGTAAACGTGGCCAAAGAGCATCTTATCCTTTCGCTCGAGTCGAAAGGATGGCCTAAAGGGGTGCATGAATTGCGCCCGCATCTTTCTGCTTATTTTAAAGGATTGCCCGGGTTTAAAAAATTCCGGAATCAATTACTTACCCTGAAAGACCAGGATCAGATCATGTGCCTGCTTGATAAAATTAAAGAAGCGTATTCCTGAACGTTATATATATGCCATGTCACGGAACATCATGTTTTCCCCCGGCTTTAGTGGTAGCCATGATGTAAATCGGGCACCTTCAGGCCCGTGAACCTGAGAAATATTTTAATCGTGTCTCGCGCCCGTGTTGTCAATATTATAATGAAGCCCGATGTTTTCTTTCCTGGCAATGGCCATTTTGATGATCAGGTAACTGACATTGATGAGGTTTCTTAACTCGCATAATGAACGTGACAGGATAGCGTTATTATACAGTTTTTCTGTTTCTTTGTATATAATTTCGAGCCTGTTGATCGCTCTTTCCAGTCGTTCGTCAGACCTGACAATCCCTACATAATTGCTCATCATTTGTTGTATCTCTTTTCGGTTGTGCTCAATCATGATCCATTCTTTGGGATGACTGGTGCCGTGCGTTTTCCATACAGGTATTTCCCGGTTCAATTGTACTTTTTGAAGCCTCGGGATGGTATGCCGGGCGATGTTTTTAGCGTATACCACGCCTTCAAGCAATGAATTGGAAGCCAGCCGGTTTGCACCGTGCAACCCGGTAGATGATACTTCCCCGGCGGCATAGAGATTGTGTATCGAGCTTTCCCCGTTTTTATCCACGCGAATACCCCCGCATTGATAATGGGCTGCCGGGACAACTGGAATCATGTCTTTTGTAATATTGATATTCAATGACAAGCATTTATTGAAGATATTCGGGAATTGGTGTTTTAGCTCGCGTGCATCAACACGCGTGCAATCAAGGTATACATAATCATCTCCATGTTTTTTCATTTCACTGTCTATGGCTCTTGCTACAATATCTCGCGGGGCGAGTGATTTCATGGGGTCATAGGCATCCATGAATTCATGGCCGCCGCGGGTTTTTAAAATCCCTCCTGCACCACGCAGTGCTTCAGTAATAAGAAAGGAGGGACGTTCACCCGGGTTATAAAGTGAGGTGGGATGGAATTGGATGAACTCCATATGCTCAATGAACCCTTTGGCCCTGTATACCATCGCGATACCATCGCCGGTAGCTACAGGAGGATTGGTGGTGGTTTGGTATACATTGCCCGATCCCCCGGTGGCTATTACTGTAAATTTTGATAAGATGGTTTTTATGTTATTGCTCCCCGCGTCCATGGCATAGGCCCCGTGGCATTCTATGTCTGTATGGCCGCGTTTGACTTTACGGCCCAGGTGATGTTGGGTTAAAATGTCTACCGCGAAATAATTTTCTAACACCTCGATGCATGGATGGCCTTTTACTTTTTTTTCCAGTGTTTTTTGGATTTCAAACCCTGTATTGTCTTTATGATGAAAGATGCGGTTCTCTGTATGCCCGCCTTCACGGCCCAGTTGGTATTGTCCATTGCCTTTCTTGTCAAAATCAATCCCCCATTGTACCAGGTCGTTGATTGCCTTAGGTGCTTCATGTACAACCATATCTACAACGTCTTCACGATTCAGCCCGCTTCCGGCAGAAATAGTATCCCGGGTATGCTTTTCAAAATTATCTGGCTGGTAGGTTACAGATGCTATACCCCCTTGTGCAAAAAAGGTATTGGTAGATTCGAGTTTTTCTTTCGTGATGAGTAATACATGTCCATGATCTGCTACATGTAATGCAAGGGACAGGCCGGCAATGCCGCTGCCAATCACGAGGTAATCAGTTTCTAAAACATTCATTCACCTGTTTATATTTTGATTTTTTATTTACATCGTTTTTGTGAACTTCGTGAGTAAAAATTACTCGCTGTTCTTCTTTATTTTGAACGCGTGGGAATGTAAAAATAAAAAAAACCGACAGTTTAAACAAAAGTTAAACCACCGGTTTTAGAAATAATAATATGTTTTATAGCTTATCTCTTGATATACATTAGTTCTTTGGTAATAACCTTATCACCCGCGATGACTTTGAGATAATAGGTGCCGTCGCTCATGCCAATTTTTTCAGGATATATTGTTTTGCTAAATTGTCCGGCTTCAATTTGCTCATCGAGTACATTGGTTATCTTGCTTCCCATTGAATTGTATAACTCAATTTTTACCTTGCTTGTTTCAGAAGCAAACAGGTTGATTTTAAATTCCTCGTGGAATGGGTTGGGCATTACTTTTACATTGATATTTCCACCGTCTGTAGCATTTTTTTCCTGTTTGTCATCTTCTTCCTGGATGATTCTCCATGCATCAGCATAATAAGCTGTACGGGACGTTTTAGATTCATCACCGTCCTGATACGTGATGATGGAAAGTAATGGATATCTTACTTCATTACAATACCAGCGGTACGTGATAGCAGTGGTGCTGCTGCAATGTCCGAAAGACCTGGTCCTGGTTGTTTTTAAACGCAGGACATTTTCAATTTTAACATTGCCGGGAAGGATGAGTGTTCCATAGCCATCGGCTTCCAGTTTGTATTCACCGCCTAATTCGCTTACATGATTGTTGTTGCTGTAGTAGCCGCTGAATTTTCCTTCATAGGTGTCCCCGTAAGCAAAAGGGAAAACCATTTTAACAAATGGCTCATCGTATTTAATTACAGTATTCCTTTTCGTGATCATCCCGGTTTGTTTTACAATATTGTCTTCAACAGTAAAACAAAATTTATTACCGTATTCTTCAATGATCGTGTTGGTTTCCGGTATGTCTGTTGCCAGGTCTCCGTCCAGCATGTGGCTTACAAGGTCACTTGCTTCTTCAAGGCCTGAAAAATCCCAAAACTGATTTGCTCCTGCAGGCCCGGGGCCTACATTATTGCATATTTTGAAATGATGATGATCGCCTGTATTTATAGCATGATTTTCATTTGTCAACACGGTTTGTGCCTGCAATGCCGCCATTGTAAAAAGCATTGAAAGCAATAGGGTCATTTTTTTCATGTCATTAAGGTTTAAAGTTTTACAATTTTTAAAAGTAGTAATCTATAAACTTTTACTTAAAAAAACAATTTTAAGTTTCAATATTCAAATATAATATTTGTTCTGTAACTAAATAATTTTTTAATATTAAATAATTATTAACAGTATAAAATTAATACTTTTGTATGAATTATCAAAAAAAATACCGTGAAAAATCAACGTGTACGAAAAATTTTTGATTCCTTTCATAAGCTTCGAATCCTTGTCGTGGGGGATGTAATGATTGATGCATATATCTGGGGAGAAGTAGAGCGCATTTCCCCGGAAGCTCCCGTGCCTGTACTATCTGCAGTAACAAAGGAAAACCGGCTGGGTGGGGCAGCGAATGTAGGGATCAATATACAGGCCCTTGATGCAGAACCCATCATTTGTTCTGTCATTGGAGATACATATTACAGGAGTGTTTTTGAAACACTGTTGCAGCGGGAGAAAATGTCGGATGAAGGAATCATTAAAGACAAGAGCCGCCCTACAACTGTGAAGACAAGGATTATTTCGAATCATCAGCAGTTGATCCGTATAGATGAAGAAGACAGCAAGCCTATATCACGTGAAATTGAGTCGCGAATGATCGAGAGGATCAAATACCTGATAGAAAATAAAGAAATCAATGCCGTGATTTTTGAAGATTATGACAAGGGAGTTATTACACCCGGCATCATTAAGGCTTGCGTGGAAGAAGCAAATAAATCGGATATCCCGGTATTGGTTGACCCCAAGGAGCGAAATTTTTTTAATTATCAAAATGTAACATTGTTTAAGCCCAATTACAAGGAGTTTGTAAAAGGAAATAACCGTTCAATCCCCAAGAATGATCTTGATCAGTTGTATGCATTGGCCAAAGAATTCAAACAAAAGTTAAATATTAAGTATGTGCTGGTGACATTGGCTGAACTCGGGTTAATATTTTGTGATAATAAAAAATATAAACACATACCTGCATTGGAGCAATTAGACGTGGCGGATGTATCGGGCGCGGGTGACACGGTAATCTCTACCCTGGCTACCTGCATAGCAGCAGGCATGGATATTGAAGATGCTTCTGTAATTGCCAACGTGGCGGGAGGATTGGTTTGTGAAAAAGCCGGCGTGGTACCCGTGGACAAAAAACAGTTGTTGAATGAATTGCGCAAAGGAAGTTATTTTTAGTTACCAGCAATGGATTTAATGAATAAATGGTTAAATTTGTACCTTCTTTCACTATCACTATCGGGATGTAGCGCAGTCAGGTAGCGCGCCACGTTCGGGACGTGGAGGTCGCGAGTTCAAGTCTCGCCATCCCGACAAATACTTAAAATCCAATGTTTTGCGAATGCAAAATCTGGCATTTTTTCGGTTATTCCGTTTTAAGCAACGCTGTAGATAAAACCAAACAGCTTCACTATACCTGTTCAGTATGAAGTAATCTCAATTGAAGTTTGATTTTTGAAAAATATGCAACTTCATAATTATTCGATTCGAATAATATAAGATGATCTATAAATGATGTCATTTTTTTTATATCTTGCGATATATAATGATATAATTTACACAAATATAATTAAAACAGTAAGTCTATAACTTTAATTAAATGATTGACCGTGCTTTTGAGGTGTAGCTTATTCAAATCTGACGCTGACGACTGCTAGTCGTGATGAGATGTGGGTGGGGGCGGGATCGGGGGGGAGGAGGTGGCGTGGGGGTGGGGTGGGAGGGGTGGTCTTCTCCTTTCTCGTTCTCCTCTATCCTCAC
>CAYPTK010000108.1:0-3683 GCA_964413555.1 uncultured Bacteroidales bacterium
CCTTTAACATGATAGCGGCAGGTATGGCAATGAACGCGACAAGGCTTTGTGCAATATAGGGCAATCTCAAATGGATAGCAGCAATTAAACCTCCCAACACCCCGGCAATGGCTTCAGCAAAATTTCCATACGAGATCATTCGCCCTTCATATTTTACATATTTATCCTCTTGTTTCCCTTCTGCCAGGGTATCATATAACATGGCAGAATCTGCACCGGATATTAAACTTTGCCCTATACCTAAAATAATTTCAGCAATTAAAAAACCCGTGAAACTACCTGTAAAACTATATATTACAAATCCCGCGAAGCCCAGTATTACTCCATAAACCATCGTTTTTTTCCGTCCAAACACGTCAGCCAGGTACCCGGAAGGAATTTCCATTAAAACGATTGCAATAGAATAAATGGCACGAAGTATGAATATATCCTGCATTGAAAGCCCGTTGCTTTCATAAAACGGAACCACGATGGGCATGAATAACATGAACCATTTGGTTATTTTAATAATATATAATTTAATAATATTATGTTGAACCTTCATTTCTGCAATCCAGCGTGTTTATATTTGTCCCCGTGTATACCAGGAAGCGCGTGTCCATAAAACCGGGTGTTTGGGCCATAATGCCTGATAATAAGAAGCCCGAAGCCCCAAATACCCGGTTTACTGGTGTAAATGAGTAATTTCAGGGCAAGCATAACGAAGCCTGTCACGTGAGGAAGAATGACTGTAAAGGGGTTAGCGGACATGATGGACAAACACTAAAAAACTACATTATTATTTTAAACTTGCAAAGATAATAATGGAGATTACACCCAAAAATTATATTTTTGTAGAAAATTCATAATTTATTTAGAGAACATGGGAAAAGATATTAAGAGAAGTAAAATCAAGAAATTATTAACATCAGGGTCATTTGACCGCGAGGTATTGGTTAAAGGCTGGGTGAGAACCCGAAGAGGAAGTAAAAGCGTGGCGTTTGTAGCTGTAAATGACGGGTCAACCATTCATAATATCCAGGTTGTAATAGATTTGCAGGACTTCAATGAAGAAGAAATGAAAAAAATCACCACCGGCTCAAGCCTTGCAGTGAAAGGGATTTTAGTTCAGTCAATGGGCAAAGGCCAACATGTAGAGATACAGGCCAAAGAGATCAATGTATATGGAACTGCAGAGCCGGACTCGTATCCTTTACAGAAAAAAGGACATACACTTGAATTTCTCAGGAAGATAGCACATCTCAGGCCTCGCACCAATACATTCGGCGCGGTATTCCGTGTTCGCCACGGGTTATCATATGCCATACATAAATTTTTTCATGAAAAAGGATTCCAATATATTCATACCCCTATCATCACTGGATCAGATTGTGAAGGAGCTGGTGAGATGTTTAAAGTAACCACCCTGGACATGTGTAACCCTCCAATGACAGATGACAGAGACATTGATTATTCACGTGATTTTTTCGGCAAAGCCACCAATTTAACGGTATCCGGGCAACTTGAAGGCGAACTCGCGGCCCTGGCCCTCTCTGAAATATACACCTTTGGCCCCACGTTCAGAGCTGAAAACTCGAATACCCCCCGCCACCTTGCCGAATTCTGGATGATTGAACCGGAAATGGCTTTTTATGATATTCATGATGACATGGACCTGGCGGAAGAATTTCTTAAATACCTGATTCAGTTTATTCTCGATAATTATCATGATGATTTGCAGTTTTTAAACAAAATGTATGATAATGAATTAATTGAACGGCTTAAGTCATGTGTCTCCACGACATATCAACGTGTATCATATACTGATGCCATTGACATACTTAAACAAGCAAATGTTTCGTTTGAATACAAGGTTGACTGGGGTATTGACCTGCAAACCGAGCACGAACGGTATCTTGTAGAAAAACACTTCAACAAACCCGTGATGATCACTGATTACCCGAAAGACATCAAAGCGTTTTACATGAAACAAAATGATGACAACAAAACAGTAAGAGCACTAGATGTTTTGTTCCCCGGGATAGGAGAAATCATAGGCGGGTCTGAACGCGAAGAGAATTACGGGAAACTGGTCTCGAGAATTGAAGAAATGGGGTTACCCAAAGAAGACCTGTGGTGGTATATTGAAACACGAAAGTATGGAACTGTCCCACATAGTGGTTTTGGATTGGGCTTTGAAAGAATGGTATTGTTTGTAACAGGCATGAGCAATATACGTGATGTCATTCCATTCCCAAGAACCCCGCAAAACGCGGATTTTTAATTATCTATTTATTGATACCAGTAACGAATATGCAAAAACAACGAATTTTACAAAAACTTCAACAAAAGCTGACACCACAACAAATACAAATGGTGAAGCTTTTAGAGTTGCCCACATACAAATTAGAGCAGAAAATCAAAAAAGAACTGGAAGAAAACCCGGTGTTAAATGCTGAAATAGAAAAAGATAATGAAGAAACGTTAAACACCGAGGCGGATCCGGCAACAACTACCGATAATAATGAGGATGATGCATCCAAAGAAGATGATTTTTCAATGGAAGATTATATCCAGGAAGAAGACCAGGATATTCCCTATTATAAATTATCGGTGAATAATTATGACACGAACAGCACCCAAAACGAAGAGATCCCTTTTTCTGTTGGCAAAACTCTGCATGAAAGCCTCGAGGACCAGTTGGGGCTTACAGATTTAGACGACCATCATCATGCCATTGGAAAATATATTATTGGCAATATTGATCAGGATGGATATTTACGGCGCGGCATGAATACCATTGTAGACGACCTGGAATTTTATGAAGGCATCCCGTCAAATGAAAATGAAGTAAGCCGGATATTAACTGTTGTCCAATCCTTTGACCCCCCCGGGATAGGAGCACGAGACCTGAGAGAATGCCTTATCCTGCAATTGAACAGGAAAGATAATCATAGAAAACCCGTGAAAATTGCCAAACAAATTGTCGAAGAGCAATACGACACCTTTACTCATAAACACTATAACAAAATTCAACAACAACTAAATATTTCACACGATGAACTGCAAGACGCGTTAAATGAAATACTTAAACTCAATCCTAAACCCGCGAACTCTTACAATGAATTCAATTACCAGGGAAACGAGCAGATTGATCCTGATTTTATCCTGGAAAACAGGGATGGCCAGTTGATTTTAAGCCTTAACAATAAAGGAATCCCTGATCTTTCTTTGAATAAAACATATGTTAAAATGTTAGAGGAGCACAAGCAAAGAAAAGAAATGTCGAACAAGCAAAAAGATAAAGACACCGTGGGATTCGTACGGCAAAAGCTCAATTCTGCCAAGTGGTTTATTGACGCGGTTCAACAACGGCAAAATACATTATTGCTAACAATGAACGCGATCCTTGAATATCAACGCCTGTACTTCCTTGACGGGGATGAATCCAAGCTCAGGCCGATGGTGTTAAAAAACATTGCCAACGAGGTAGAACTTGACATTTCAACGGTTTCAAGGGTGGTTAACAGCAAGTATATACAAACACATTTTGGCATTTTTCCTTTAAAATATTTCTTTTCTGAAGGATTGCAAACAAATACTGGTGAAGAAGTTTCAACCAGGGAAATTAAAAATATTCTCCGCGGGCATATCAATGAAGATGATAAAAAGAAACCTCTCACCGACGAAAAACTGGCAGATAT
>CAYPTK010000108.1:3693-8684 GCA_964413555.1 uncultured Bacteroidales bacterium
GTAAAGGATAGGAAGAACAGGTTACATATTCCTGTGGTCTCAGGAATGTGATCCCTGAAATATCTCAGGCATAGCCCTCGTGACGTACGCGAAGGGTAGCAGATAAATTTAATTGATTTTGAAAGCTTGAAGATGAGTGAAGAGGATAAAAAGAAACCTCTCACTGACGAAAAACTGGCAGATATATTAAAAGAAAAAGGATATAACATTGCCCGGCGAACGGTTGCCAAATACAGGGAACAAATGGGAATTCCAGTGGCAAGGCTAAGGAAAGAACTCTAAAAACCCCCTACAGGTAACAGCAGGAACGATTCGTGCTACCCGGGCATGAAACATCGGTTAACAACACGGGCCACGCTGCAATGTTCGTGAAAACATGATTATCAGGAGATTGAGTTATTAATATTTAAAATCAACTTCCACTAAAACGTGGGATGAAAACTGAAAAACCAAAACAATCTCACCATCCCTGTGAGGTGATTGTCATTCCCCAAACACCCTTATTCCTTGATAATCTTTGGAATGGCCAGGCATAATAGGGTTCTAACACCAGCATTCCAAAAAGGTTCACTCTCAATGAAATCCCTGTACTGTAGACTGGTATACGATATAATTTGGTGTCATCATCATTTTGTTCTTCTTCTTTCCAATCATCGTCGATTCTCCAGTTCAACCTGAGTTTATCGCCTGCATTCCATGCCATACCTCCATCAAAAAACAAAACCAGGTCCGAATAGAAAATCTGAGACCCGATGACAGCCAGCCTTGCAGGCCCTGTAAAAGGCAGCCTGAATTCTGTTGATACCATTGTCATTTTATTGCCTGCCAGCCTGTTAATATTAAAGCAATCATCCATTTTATAACAATCCTGGAAAGAACTAAAATTATATCCTCTCACCAGGTAATTATAACCGATAAAAATGGGATAAATAAACTGTTGGTCTTGTGCATGAACCTGGTAGCGGCCAAAATGAAACAACCTGTATGCCAACGAGAAGGGCCTCACGAAATGATATTTCCTGTAATCAGCACTGACACTTAAAAAATCAACATCACTGATATTATTGATTTGAAAATATTTTTTAACACGAAACCTGTACCGGTAACCATGCAATGGTGAGGTGAGTCCTGAATGGGAATTATCACCAACAAAAGCAATATACGAATTAATGATACCAAACGAGCCAAATTTATCTTCTTCCGGCGGGTTATTTTCTTTATTGACTACTCTTCCATAAGGTGTGTAATAGATGCTGTCTACTTCTAAATCAAACCCGTAATGGGTATATCCCACGCCACCTTCCAGGCGTTGTTTTTTAGAGAGGGGGTAATATGAAAAAAGACTCAATTCATCAATAAATGTCCTGTATGTTTTAATCAGTGCTGTATCTAAAGAAACATATTGTATAAAGTCATTCCTGTAAGGAACATGCATAAATCCCGCCCCCCAGTTAAACCTTCTTGACTGGTTGACATAAATGGCAGCCCCGCCTATATCCTGAAGTTCTCCATTCACCTGCAATGCACTGTAGATTTGATTTCTTTTCAGCATATCACTAAAAAGCATGTTCACACCACCAGCCATGCCCGCGCCGAATTGGCTTACACCAACTCCAATGCCGGTATTTCCAATATACTCCAGACGGAATTTTGGAGAATATGGCAATGAATCATAGCTCAGTGTATCTTCTTGAGCATAATCATTTATCCCTTCTTCCACGTAATTTGTTGGCGGAGGGGTTCCGGGAGGCAATACAGAGGCTGTAAAATCTGTTTCTAAAGGATTTACCGGTGTCCTGAGAAAATCCAGAGGATCAGCTTTATACAATTCATAATTCCCGTGCCTGTAAACAGAATAAACAATATCTCCCGATTCCGTGGCAAGGGTAAAAGCAGGAGATAACTCGGTCATTCCTGTAATCCCGGTATAAAAATCTGTCAGTTTGAATATTTTATCAGAAGTTAAATCATATTCATACAAATTCCTGAACCCGTCAGCATTGGAAAGAAAATATACCGAATTCCCATCAGCAGAATAAAACGGGTTAATGTTATTTGCTCCAGGGAAAATATTTTTCACCTCTATACTATCTGTTTCCATATTCAAAAAACACAACCTGTACGAGCTATAGCGCCATTTTTCAAAATTCGTCTCTTCGCCCCTGTCACTTATAAACAAGATATTTTTCCCATCAGGTGACCATTCGGGGTGCAATTCTGAATATTTATCATTTGTTATTTGCTTCGTTTCTTTTGTCTCCAAATGATATACATACAAGTCGGACTGTCCTGAAACCAGTCCTGTCATGATAATCTTTTTCCCGTCGGGTGACCACGAGGGATTGGTAAAACTCTCAACATCATTAAGTTTTATTCGTTTTGTTATGCTTTGTTTTTCAACATCTACAATTAATAATTGGTTATCTCCTTTCGCGAACGTGGTAAGCGCGAATTTTTTATTGTCAGGTGACCACGTCCCGGTTGACCCTAAATACATATATTCATCAATATAGGGCCGTTGTACCGCGCTGGTCAGCTTCTTGATGATCTTTTTCTTATCCGGGTCTGCAAGAAATATATCAATGCTTATCACGTCCCTGTCTGACAAAAACACCAGGTGTTGCCCGTCGGGACTAATTGACGGTGAGATATTCAAACGCCCTGCATTATTCGTGGAAAATATTTTCTCCCCGGCTATTTTTGTATTTTTCTTTGCCAGGTAAGGGCTATACTGTTCTTTTAAAGACCTCTTCCAGGCTTTAGAAAGAGCTTCGGCATCTAATCCCAGTGTCATCTTTACACCACGCTGGTATCCAAATTTTGCTGTATTTTTAAATAATGGCCTGATAATGGCATCACCCCAATGACTCGTCACAAAAGCCCAAAATGAATGTCCATACCTGTACGGGAAGTATTTGTAAGGGTTCCGGGTCATATCTTTTAGAGAAGGAATGTCATCTTCTTCAACAGCATCTCTCATCCACAGGGACGTGAGCATATCCGTCCTGCCGATTGACATGTATTCTGCCATCCCTTCAACCATCCATAAAGGAAGGTTTCTTACAGACCCCAACACCAGGCTGTCTTCGCTTTTTAACATGTTGTACTGGAAAACATGAACAAGCTCATGCCCTATCACGTGAGATGTCTCACTGTTCGATTCAAGATACGGGATGACCACACGGGTACGCAACGCTTCTGTAACACCATGTGTCCCTGTACTGATAAGGCTTTGAATAATAGTGTTTTGTTGAAAATCGGCATGATTATTATAAACAATATATGGATTTTTTCCCGGGAACGTGTCCCTGAATACTTTCAAGTGCCTTTGATACCATAACTCACAGAGATCAGCAACTTTTTTAACATTTTCTTCATTTTCTAAATAATGATATATTGCAAAATTATCTGATTCCAGGATTTCAAATTCAAAGTGTTCGTATTGCACTTTATTTTTCCCAAAATATTGAGCATTTAATAAATGATGCGATAACACGAAAAAAGCAATGATTAATTTTGAGCATTTATATATTTTTAAAAACAAATTTGCCATTTTCTCAATATTTGTATTCCTTATTAATTTATTATTCTTCATTCACGGGCAAAGAAAATGAAAATTTTGATCCCTTCCCTGCACTTGATTCTACCCAAATTTCACCACCTAAAAGCTCTACTAAATGTTTTGATATTGACAAGCCCAACCCGGTACCATAATAGTCTTTCCCGGGCATTTCAGCATAATGATGAAATCGTTTAAATATTTGCTCATGTTTATCTTCTTCAATTCCTATGCCAGAATCTTGAACATAAATGATTATCTTGTCGTCTGATTCAACATGATATCCAAATTCAATTTCTCCTTCATTGGTAAATTTAATGGCATTTGTTAGTAAATTCGAGATGATTTGTTTTAACCTGACTTCATCGCATTGTATCGTGAAAAAATTGTCTTTTTCATTATGTATCTTCAAATGAACATTCCCGTTATTTACTCTTTTGTTTTCCCGGTCATAATAAGAAAACAATTCATCAAATATTTTATTCAGATAGAATTTGGTTTTAGTAATTTTCATCTCATTTGATTCAATCTTTGATACATCTATAATATCATCAATGAGTTTTAATAATGTTTTCCCGTTATTTTTAATGTATTGAATATATGTCTTTTTTTCTGATTCTTCAAGGTTATTATCATCGAGCAGGTCAGAAAATCCTAAAATAGCATTCATGGGTGTCCTGATCTCATGCGACATGTTTGCTAAAAAAGCTGATTTTAAACGATCTGATTCTTCTGCTTGCTGCTTGGCCTTTGCAAGTTTTTTTTCTACTATGATTTGTTTTGTTATATTCCTCGTGATACCAACTGTACCCATTATGGTTTTTTGCCTTTTATCCACTATAGGTACCTTGGTAGCTGAAAACCAATTTATTTCACCATCCTCCCCGGTCCTGTCCTCGATTTTATTGATCAGTGGTATCCCGGTTTTTATAATCTTCTGCTCATCATTAAATGCCTCTAAAGCATCGTCTTTATTAAAAAAATCGAAATCCGATTTTCCTATGGCATCAGAAGGATCAGATAATCCTATCTCATCTGCTTTTGCCTGGTTAACCCGTGTAAAACGCGAATGTACATCTTTAAAGTAAATGGTATCAGGTATGCTATCCATCAATGTCTGCAATAAATCTTTTTCTTTCCTCAATAAAATCCTGGCTCTCCTTTGTGTCTTTTCGCGAATTATAATGTATAAAATAATTAGTAATACCGCTATTATAAAATAATAAAGACAAAAGGTATTGTTCAGTACCATAAGGCAAAAAGGTGCCCCATTCAAATACTGAACATGCTTATTCCGCTCAATTTGTTTTATATGTAGATAAGTATTAAACAATGTCCGGGATTTAATAATTAGATTAAAAATGATTTAACTTCAAATATACAATTATTTAAATATTAAATTTAAATAATTTATATACAAATTCCAAGTAAC
>CAYPTK010000109.1:0-8677 GCA_964413555.1 uncultured Bacteroidales bacterium
TTGGGATAGCGCGCGATGATTTGAAGGCAATTATTAATGAACAGATGTTTAATGTCTTTGTTTACACGAAGATTTATAATTTCAGATGAGGGGTTTGAAACCGGGTCAAGCGTTGAGGCTCCGGAAATCACTGGTTTTTCACCTTGTCCATATGTAGAAAAAGTGATGGGATTGGTTGGTTTACCGGATGTATTTACCAGGATTGTCCCTTCAAACTCGTGTCCCGCGTGAAACAATACCCTGTCTCCCGGCTTCAGCGTTATATTTTGTAGTTTAGCAATGGTTTTCCAGCACGTTTCAGGAGAAGTCCCGTCTGAATTATCATTTCCATGATTTGCTAAATAGTAGTCTGTTGCATTTGTTGAGTTAAATAAAAAGATAAGGAAAAATATAATAACACATTGTAAGATAGTTATTGTTTTCATTTTCATAAATTTTTTAAATTGATGTTTAGTATTGATATGTTCATGTGCTTATTGGTTATGTAAATAGTTCATTTCTGTATTCACTGGGGCTTTTGCCAACATGCCTGGAGAATAGCCTTGAAAAATAATTTGCATCATTAAACCCACAATCAAACGCGATATCTCTTAATTTTAAATCTTTTGATTTTAAAAGGTTACATGCATGGTTGAGTCTTAAATGAATGATGTAATTAGCGGGAGACGACTTATAACACTCTTTGAAAATACGCAAAAACTGACGGGTGGATAAAGAGGCCTTTTGGGCTAATTCTTCATTATGTATTGTTTTGGTATAGTTTTTTTCTATATATGAAATGGCCTTGCTAAGTCCATGAAACCGTGGGACTAAGTTTTGTGAAACCTGCCCGGAATATTCTCTTGTCAATTTGACAACAAGTTCTAAGAATTTAGACTTAATAATGGTTTTATATCCTGATTTCTTTTCCTGGTATTCTTTTAATATACTTTCAGAAAGCAGGTTTAATTCCATGAGAGATTTAAATGAAAGGTGCACGTAATTTTTATAACCTGTTTTAGATGAGTAGAATGGTTCAAGGACAAACAAAGATTGATACCCTTCTAACTGGAATAAATCACTTTGTTGATGAAACACGTGTTCGGGAATAAAAATAAAATTGTATAATTCAAGTTCTACAGGATTTAAAAAATTATGTTGTATATTAGAGTTGTTTAATACAAACACGTCACCGGCTGAAATTTGCTGTTTGTTTTGATTCACGGTATGAACAGCCGTACCTTTTGTAATAATAAATAATTCGTGATAATCATGCGAATGCGTGGTATAGTCCTCTTTCAAAACCCCGTATTGTACCCGGAACGGGAATGAAAGATCTGATATTTCGTTTTTTAAAGTTAAATGAGTTATCATTGTTTTGGCGTTAAAATGCTAATTAATG
Organism: uncultured Bacteroidales bacterium; assembly: GCA_964413555.1. Taxonomy (GTDB): domain Bacteria; phylum Bacteroidota; class Bacteroidia; order Bacteroidales; family JBBRXJ01; genus CAYMKE01. The sequence continues at coordinate 1,382 of CAYPTK010000109.1, forward strand.
TCCCAAAAATGAAGTTCAAACCAATATTAAATCATTATATTTGTTGGTAGATTTAATTAAAAAAAGAATGACTTTATTGTAAAGATAATAATAATTTTTAAATAATGAGGAATAACATGAGAGATTTTTTAAATGATTTATATCAGCATCCGGACAAAAAGGTTTGTATTTATACAGGTGGTGCAGATCAGTTAATTGCAAAAAAATTAAATGTGAGTCAATGGGATTGGACGCCTTCTATACCAAAACATCCTGAACCATTTTATGGATTAACACATACAATACCTTTAGCAATGGGTTGTGAAAAATTATTCACTTCAGAAGGAAAAGAGTGGGTTTCTCCCTGCATTCAGGACCCTGAGGATATAAAGAAGATTACCATTCCTCCTGTTAACCAGGGGAGAACAGGTGAAATACTTGAATTAATAAAAAGAATGCAGAAAGAGGACCCTGCAGCAGATATCAGGTTTCCTGATATTCAATCTCCTTTGGGAGTTGCAGAATTAATGTGGGGTGAAATGATTTATACTTCTTTATTAATAAATCCAGGTGAAGTACATGAACTATTAGAAAAGATAACTGAATTTACTATTTTGTATATAAAAGAATTACAAAAGGCAATGGGTTCTCGTTATAATCCTTGTTGTTTCCCACAAATATGGAGTGAAGCTCCCGGGTATTATATTGCCGATGATACCAATTCCATGGTTTCCCCGGAAATGCATTATGAATTCTCAGTTGAGTATATTAACCGTATAACAGATGAAGTAGGCCCACTACATTACCATTCTTGCACTTGGTATCCCCAGTATTTCGATAACATTAAAAAGATACGCGATACAAAAGCCAAGAACTGGAGTATGATTGTCAGCTGTGATCCGGTTGATATTATTAAAAATTTTTCAGGAACCACCGTTTTGGCACCTCATATTCATCTGGATATGCACAATGAGAATGGCATTAAAAATATAGGGAAAAATTTAAATTCAGAATATGATGTCGTTAAATATCTTTTAGATAATATGCTGGATAATACAACATTGTACCTTCAGTTTTATGAAGACCTGGTACAGGAAACTGATAAAATGGTCAAAATCTATCAATTGTTAGATCAATATGGATATACTCCACAAAAACATGGATTTAAATAGTGTCCGTCTATAAAGTCCGACTTCTTCGTTATGCTCGATGTAAAAACAATCCATTTACGCGAGTAAACTCCTTATTTTTCCATCTTCGCAAGCCTCGAATTCGGACTTTATAACCTGGACACTGACTTTATAGACAGGCACTAAATAGTGTTTGTTCCATCATGTCCCGCTAACCCCGCTACATTCATTATTCCTTACGGGGCAGGCTTCGTTACGCTTGCCCCAAAATTGTTTATTTACGGCAGTAAAACCGGGGTTTTTATATGTAAGATTGCATGGATTAAAAAACCGGGAGAATTTTCAGCATTTTGGATGGAAAATTGCATCTGTAACCATTGGATTTTTAAATACATTAACAAATGCCGACATTGAAATAAGTAAAAATGAACAAGGACGGTTATCGGCATTTAAACTTGAATCCAAACATTTTAGTATTAAACGATCATCAAATTGATTACAGCATGTAATAAAACAATAATAAAATGAATTTGGAAGTTTAACACAGTATCTCATGAGCCTCCCGAATAATTTAAATTATGAGCAACAACGAAGAATTAAAACAAGTACTTAATATAAATATTAATTTATGAAGACAACAATCATCATCGTGGCAAGCCTTATTATATTTCAGGCAGCAACAGCTCAACAAAAAGACACAAACAGGGCAGACAGCTCAATGTATAGTTTATTTGAAGTCATAGAAACGGATAAGGGGGTGCAGTTGAAAATGGGAAATAGAAACCTTTTACAGGTACAGGAACAGGAAAGTGGTGTAGAAATTAAAATAAACGAGAAGAGCTTTTTTAAAGTTACTGAAAGTGATCATGGGATGAAAATCGAAACGTCAAGTAAAGCCATTTATGATTCTGTAAAACAACAATCTGAGCACGTAACCGAGGAAAATATTGAGAAGATGGTGAATACAACGATGCAGCAATTGGGAAATCATATTGACGAGCAAATGAGTGGTGTTTCTGCAAAAATTGACATGAAACAACATGATCAGGATACGCTTTCAGGAAGAATGAATGATACATCAGGCATCATGAAAGATTCTACAAGAGTACGAATTGGTGATTTGGAAATCAATGTTACAGAAGATGCAAAAGGGAGCACTCGTGTAGATATCAACAGGAATAAAAATGAAGAAGAAGAGGAAAAAGAAAAGAAATTTGAAGGCAATTGGGGAGGTTTTGAAATCGGGATGAATGGATTTTTAAATAAGGATTATTCATTTGGTGTGCCGGATAATGCAAATTATATGGATATTCATACAGGCAAATCCATAAATTTAAATCTAAATTTTCCAAGCCTCAGCATAGGAATTATCGGGAAACAGGTTGGTATGGTAACAGGGTTAGGCCTGGAATGGATGAATTTCAGGTTTGAAAATTTAACCACCATCACGGTAAATGATTTCGGGGATATCGCCCTGGATACAACGGCGCCTGCAAATATTGAAAAATCAAAACTCACCACGTTATATCTTACAGTACCGCTGTTGTTTGAAGTTCAGTTTCCTGATCCAAAAAAAGCTTATTTTCAAATGGGTGTAATTGGTGCTTTAAAATTAGGATCCCACACGAAGATAGTCCATCGCGACGATGGGAATAAAGACAAAGATAAGGACCATGGAGATTTTAATCTATTACCCCTTCGGTATGGTTTTACTGCACGGGCAGGCTATGAAAAATTGGGCATATATGTAAATTATTATCCAGTAAACTTATTTGAAAAAGGAAACGGTCCGGAAATCTATGTATATGCAGTGGGATTAAGAGTGAGTTTTTGACGTTTTTTATTCATCGCGAAACCTGTTACCCGAAGTTGTATCGTTTAATTCAATATATCCTTTTACTTCTCGTGAATTGTTTGATTGTATTGGCATACCCTCCCTGGATATGAATGGTGTATGGATGATTCCGATGGGTTTGTAAATAATATCCATTATTTTGAAATTGATTTATTGCATACCCCATGGGTATTTAGTTCGTTTTACACAATAAGTCCCTGTTGCAATCGCACTTAAATCAATAGTATGAAATAAAGATTCCTGATTTTGAGAATAAGGCTCAATTATTTTAATTTTGTAACTCTTCGCTGGGCAGTTTTTTATCACGATATCCAGGTCAAACAGGCAATTACAATTGCATAAAGCGTGCATTTCATGTTCTTCAATAATAATTGTATCTTTATTTAATGAGACATTACAATACAAACTGTCAGGGCAACAATTAAATCCTGCATTGATGTGTTTTATGTTTAACGTGTTGGTTGATTCAATGTACACGTATTGCACACAACTCATTGTATCAGAGATGTTTTCATCCTGAGAACCTGTTTTGAATGATTTACAGGTTGAATGGCTTACAACTTCACCGTCCATATCATTTATAACTGATGATGAATGATTTTGATTTTTTTCACAACTGAAGAGAAGAGGAACAATGATTGCCAATAAGATGGGGATTTGTTTCATTTGTTTATTTATTTTAACATAAAAATATGAATTTGTATTCAGAATCTTATACTCAGAACTATAAAAATTATACATTTTTACAAATGTATAATCAATTCTCGTGAATTGGCCAGACCATCTCGTTACTTGATGCTAATTGCCCTTGATAAAAAACATTTTACCACGGGTACTGAGTCCTTTTCATGCAAAGCGACCCTGATAATTTAGCTGACAAGTCAACATCGAATAACAATGATTCCTGCTCACCAACATAGGGCTCTGTGAATTTCAATGTATATTTTTGAGCCTCAACATGGTTGACTTTAATGACCAGGTCATACAGGCAAACACGATAACATGTACCTCCTTGTTCCTTTTCTTCAATAAAAATAGTATCTTCTCTTTCCAAAACTATGCAATATAAGCTATCGGGACAACAATTAAACTCAGCATTGGTGTGCAAAATCGTCAATGTTTTGGAAATAGGATTGTATTCATACCGGGCACAACTTAAAGAATCAATGGTGTCTTTTTTAAAGACAGATTTTCGTGTATTGCAATCTGAATGGTCTGATAAATAGCCATTAATTGGTTCCGTGGGCGCGGAGTTTTTTCCCTGATCCTGCTCACAACTTACAAGAACTGCTACAAATAATGATCCAGCAATGAATATACTTTTGACAAGTGTTTTCATGACGCTAAATTTAACTGGTTTATTATTTATACGTTGATAAATATCGAATGGTTGTTGGATTAATTTAATTATTTTTCAACAATAGATTAAAAAAATTCTTTTTGCGAAGACGCGTTAATCAAGTTAAATTAAATGCCCTTTGCTCTTCACATAATGGTTTGTCATTGCAAATGTTTTTTCCCACACCCCGCGATAGCTACCATGATGAATTTTCATGTTCCAATGAGATTGAATAGCTTTTTTTACCAATTTTTTCCTTAAACACCGGGGGATAGGGTTTAATATCCAGCTTTTTATGATGGATGAAGAATGAAAAACATTGATTCGTGATAAAATATGATACGTTGAAGAAGCACACCTCATCCCCAAAACAGCATAATCATACGGCGGTATTTGATGATATTTTTCCAGGATTTCATTTATTTTATGTTGTTGTTTAGCGGTAAGGGGGATATTTATGGTTAGAAGCTTGTTTTTTCGTTCTGACTCCCACCATTTGTCGGGTTGTTGTTTGGTATAAACAGCATTATAAGGCTTACGTGGAATAAGGTGGTAATGGCTATAGTCCGCGGGTTGAAATCCATATACATAATCATTGATTTGAATGTATATATGGCCTCCAAGCATTCCTCCAAATGCCTTATGCTCTTCAGGAAATCCCTTTTTAGGCCGGGATGCATACCGGAAATGGATTTGTATCATACTATGATGTTTAAACATAATATCCAAATTCTTTGCCAAAACGTTTTCTTAAAATATTTGCAACATGTTAAAAACCATCCTATATTAGTACAGTCTCTTTGCTTATTCGAAATCGCTGTTTTGTCCGGATGAGCTAACATGAGACATTTCGGCTATACCATCTGCAACCCGATTTCCAATGTTACTCGAGTCATTTGCTTCATCAGGAAATGTGATTCCTGGTGAAGCACAGTCAAAAAACAGGTAATTTTCGACCGTGTCATTGCATGTTTCTCGATTACAAAGCATTCCCATGCCAGTGGAGCAAATTTATTCTTTGGAATATTTTATGTTGTTATATGTACCGATAAAATTGATCCTATGTCTCTATATTGATAAAATTACAATTGTGAATGCTGATGCCATTGATTGTTCCATGTAGATATATCCCGTTGTTTGCCTGATACATAAACTGCAGGTTTTCAAAAACCATATATGATTTATTGGTGGCAATGTTTATTCCGTAATCTTGAACAGTACATTGCAGGTTTCAGGGAGGACAAATAAATATAAATGCCTGGGAAACAGCACATCCGATCCCAGCGGGGTCGCATGCATAAAGGCTTTGTTTATTTGACTGTATCTTTTTTTACCGGAAGCTTTGCATCAATCCTTTGCAGAAATGCATCAATCCTTTGATTTAATGATTGAGTCACCTCCGGGTATTTTTCAGATAGATCCGTTTGTTCAGAGATATCTTGGAGTAAGTTAAATAATTGCAAACTGTCGCCATCATAAAACCTGATAAGCTTCATAGAATCACTTCTCACAATGGTATAAGGACTTTGATTCCCCCGATAATGAGGGTAATGCCAGAATAGATCCCGTTGGAAGTTTATTGTATTGCCATACAATACAGGGGCAAAACTATGCCCGTCAATATTAGACACTTGTATATCCAGTATGTCAGCCAGGGTTGGCAACACATCCATGGAGGTAACCGGAACATCCGATTCCACATTTTGTTTAACATGGTTGGGCCATTTTACAATAAGAGGGACCCGGATGCCCCCTTCATAAGGATTTCCTTTACCTGCTCTAAGAGGGTGATTGCTCGTTACACGGGTTAACCCCCCATTATCAGAAGTGAAAATGATGAGTGTATTTTTAGCAAGTCCAAGCTCATCCAATAACCTGTTAATCCTGCCCACGGCGTGATCAACAGATTCAATCATGGCAGCATATACAGGATTGTCATGATATGTTCCATCTGGTTTTTTCTTGTATTTTTTAACCAAGCTGTCCGTGGCCTGTATTGGTGTATGCACCGCGTAAAAATTATAGAACATAAAAAAAGAGGTGTCTTTATTTTGTCGTATGATTCGTACCGCTTCATCTGTTAACCGGTTGGTCAGATATTCTCCCTTTTTTCGTGGATCAAGAGTAGGGAATGAAAAAGCCGGTTCATGGCCCCAGGGATATGTACGCGCTTCCCTGAAATAGGGGTCAAAATAAGATGGAGGTTCTCCATAGTCACAACCAGCAATATTTATATCATATCCTTGATCTGTCGGGTAATGCCCCTTATCGCCCAAATGCCATTTGCCTAAATGCGAGGTCATATAACCCGCCTGTTTAAAATATTCACCAATAGTCTTTTCAGTTAAGGGCAAATGATTTTCATTGAACGGTGTTTTGAATTTTTTCCCTTCATTCACATCAAATGCTGGAGGATTATTATAATCAATCCCGGTGTCTTTTTGGAATTCTGCCCTGATCCAATCAGTTATGCCCAATCTGGCGGCATATTTCCCGGTTTGCATAGAGGCCCTTGAAGGGGATGAAATGGCACCCGGCGCATATGCATTGGTAAATTTCATGCCTTCTTTACACAGTTGGTCAATATTGGGCGTTTCATAATAATCGCTTCCATAACACCCAACATCAGTCCATCCTAAATCATCCACATGAAAGATGATGATATTAGGATTTGACGATTGTTCTTTTTGTTTTGTACATCCCGTTAAAAAAGAGGGAATAATAGCAAGGAATAAGTGAATAGGTTTCATAGTTTAGTTAGTTTGATGTAGTTTATATAGTTTATACAAAAATATAAAAAATGTAAAAAGATGATGAAGCTATTTTCTAGAATCAGATTTACCATATGATTTAGGTGTCATTCGATATTTTTTCTGAACAATTTAATGAAATATATCGGGTTATTGAATCTGAGAAAAGCTCCAATCCTTCAATTTAGAATTAGTGCTTTTTTAATGTTTTAACCACCTGAATCACCAGATTTTATATTTTTT
>CAYPTK010000110.1:0-8673 GCA_964413555.1 uncultured Bacteroidales bacterium
AACTGCGCGTTTTGGGGCTTCGCGAGCCTCGTTATCGAACATTATGATCCAAACAATCAGTTTAATAAACATAAATTAATTAAAATAAAAAAAATATGGAACCAAAATTTGGAATAATAGGATGCGGAAACATATCACGATTTCATTTTTCCGGACTGAAAAAAGCAGGGGCAAAGATTGTTCACATAGCAGACATTAATGAAGCGTCTGCAAAACCTTACGTGGACGAGTTTGGTGCTGCTTTTTCGAAAGACTATAAAGAGGTTGTAAACAATCCTGAAGTGACCGTGGTGAGTGTATTAACGAGTGGAAAACATCATCACAAGATATGCCTTGACGCGCTTGAGGCAGGCAAAGATGTTATCTGTGAAAAGACATTGGCAGACAATCCCGATGAGGCATATGATATTGTAAATGCAGCCAGAAAAAGTGGTAAGTTGTTTTTTGTTTCGTATATGAAACGATTCTTCCCAGCTTATAAAAAAGCATTGGAGATTTTGCCTTCCCTGGGGCATATTTTTAGTGCACAAGTCAGAACCTATCAACCCTGGGGTAATTTTTATGAAACAGAAGAGTTGGGAGATTGGGATTTCGTGTTTCCCAGTTATGGAGGCGCCATCATGAAATGTGCCGGAAGCCATTTATTGGATGCGTTTTTGGGATTGCTCGGACGGCCCGAACGGGTATACGGGCATATTGATTATGTGAAAAATACCATGTTTGATCGAAAGGCAATGGCCTTGTTCGAATATTCAAACGGAAGGGCTGTGAATTTTGAGGCAGCATCACACCCCCTTACTAAAATCGGGTATGAAAAAAATTCATGGGATGAATATATCGAGATAAACGGGACAGGAGGCCGCATCAAATTATCTACCGTGATGTGGGATCAACCCGAAAATAATCCTGCTTTGCTCGAGCATTACGACAATCATTCAGAAACGTCTACCGAATACAGGTTTAATAATATAAACCCTTTTGATATAGAAATGGAAGAGATCGTGCAAAGCCTTCAGGAAAAGAAACAAATTCAACCGGATGTAATAGACGGGTTTAATGTAGATGTATTGATTGATGCTATAAAGAAATCACATGATGCCAAAAAATCCATAAAAATAGATTGGAAAGGGATTGAGTAAAAATGAATGTAATTGATGCTGATCAATTATATAATTAAAAAATTTTATTATGACTAAAAAAGAACGTGTGCGTGCAGCGATAGCACATAAAGAAACAAACAAGGTCCCCAAAGGAGAAATTTTTATTGAATCCAATATTGCCAATAAATTATTAGGAAAAGATTATCCACTTGATTATCAATATTTTGAAAGGGAAAAGAACGTCAGGGAATTATTGCATATGGATCTGGTAAACCTTGGTGAATGGCCGGCAGAAGAGATTGGTAAAGATGAAGAAGGGAATCCCATTTTTCGTTCTGTATATGGATATGATTTCAAATCCACCGGGCTGAGCAGTCACGTGGTGAGGCCCCCGATCCAGGATATTTCAGATGCACAAAAATATCCTGTCCCGGATATTAAAAGAATAACCGGGCAAAGCATTATAGATTTTGTTACCAAAACAGATTTTTTTGTATTTGCCCAAATTGGCGGCCCCGTGAGCATGGCCAATGAAATGCTTGGAATGGAAGAATACATGATGTTTTGTCTTACCAATCCCAATGAGATAAGAATACTGGGAGAGAAGATAATGGAATTTGAAATTGCCAAGGCAAATTTTTTTGTAGATAAAGGTGCTGAAGCAATCATTATAACTGATGATATTGCCTTTAATTCTGGCGTTTTCCTTCCCGAAGAATCAATGGAAATCATTGCATATCCTTTATATGAACAGGCTGTGAAAGAAATCAAAAAACATGAAGACATTCCCGTGTTTTTCCATTCAGACGGGAAAATGGATACTGTGTTCCCGCGAATTATGAAATGCGGGTTTGACGGGATTCATTCTCTGCAACCTTCAGCCGGGATGGACATTGGTTTTCTTAAAAAGGAGTATGGTAAGGATATATGCCTGATGGGAAACATTGATCTTGACCATGTAATGACCTTTGCCAAACCGGAAGAAGTTGAACGTGTTGTAAAAGAAACCATTGATATTGCTGCTGCAGGCGGGGGGTTTATCCTGGCCACGTGCAATACATTGATTGATGCAATACCTCCCGAAAATGCCCTGGCAATGTACAATTTTGCAGAGAATTATTTTTTAGATTAAAGCTTAGAGAATTAAATTGAGATAAAATATATCAATATAAACGTAAATCAATATTAAAATGGAAAAATCAGAATATAAAGTCATAGTTGCCGGCCATATTTGCCTGTAACACCTAAATTCTTATCGCCCCAGGGGACCCCGATGGATAAGCTTTTTGTCCCGGGAAAACTCATTAACATGGGAGAAGTCAATATATCAAGTGGCGGGCCTGTTTCCAATACCGGCATAGCCCTTCAAAAAATGGGGGCCAACGCGAAATTGATGGGGAAAATCGGTGATGACCTCTTTGGCAATGCCCTGTATAGCCTGCTTAAAGAGCAAAATAATCATGAAGGAATGATCATGATGAATGGAGAGCAAACATCATATACCATCGTCATTGTTCCACCCGGCGTAGACAGAATTTTTCTTCATAACCCCGGGGCCAACAATACGTTTGTTGCCGATGACCCGGACTATGATTACATTAAAAATGCCGATTTGTTTCATTTCGGGTATCCTCCTTTGATGCAGAATATGTACAAAAATGAAGGCCGGCAATTGGCAGAAACATTTCAAAAGGTTAAAAGCCTGGGGGTGACTACTTCCCTGGATATGTCTATTCCCGACAGAAATTCTGAATCCGGGAAAACAGATTGGGAGAATGTATTGAAAAAAACACTTCCAAATGTAGATTTATTTTTACCCAGCTATGAAGAGATCATTTATATGATTGCCCGTGATAAGTTCGATCAAATGGGAGGAAAATCCAACCCGTACGATTTGTTAGAAAATTTTGCCCCCGGTTTACTCACTGATTTAAGTGATAAATTGCTGGATTTCGGCGCAAAAATAGTCGTTATTAAATGCGGTGAAAAAGGGTTTTATATCCGCACAGCCAATAAAGAAACATTAGAGAACATTGGCAGGGTAAAACCCGCGAACCTTGATAATTGGGCTAACCGAGAGATACATGAGGAAAGCTACAAGGTAGAAGAAATTGCTTCTGCAACAGGATCAGGAGATTCAAGCATTGCAGGGTTCCTTTCTTCATATTTAAACGGCCTTGATATTGAACAAGCTGTAAAAATGGCTTGTGCAGTTGGAGCCCAGAATATTACCCGGGTTGATGCACTCAGTGGGATAAAAGACTGGAAGTATACAGAAGATTTTGTGGCTAAAAAACCTGAAAAAAATTCATTGGATTTAACCCCGTCAGGATGGAATTATAACAAAGAATTGCAACAATGGGAGAAGAAATGAATAAAACTCGCAGAATAGTTTAGCTATAAATAAGCGTCGTCATTTAAATGAATAATGCTTTTTATATTTTGATTTACTTAAACGTTTAACTAAAACATATAGAAATCATGAAAAGATCAGAAATCAATACCATCATCAAAGATGCTAAAGCATTTTTAGATGAATATAAATTTAAACTCCCGAAATGGGCTCATTGGAGTCTTGACGAATGGAAAAAAGAAACGGGGAAATATGATGAAATCGTTGATAATGCCATGGGATGGGATATCACTGATTTTGGTAGTGGCGATTTTTATCAGCGGGGCTTGTTTCTATTCACATTACGAAATGGCAATCTGAAAGAGAAAAATAAACTGTATGCAGAAAAGATCATGATCGTGGAGGAAGGCCAGGAGACACCCATGCATTTTCATTGGAACAAGCAGGAGGATATTATAAACCGGGGAGGCGGCAATTTAGTGATACAATTATATCAGGCAACCGACAAGGAACAATTAGGCCAGGATCCGTTGACCGTCAAAATAGACAGCTACCCTGTTGAGGTAAAAGCAGGTGGGGAGATCATCCTTGAACCCGGTGACAGCATTTGCCTTGAACCTTACATGTATCATCGGTTTTATGGAGAAAAAGGAAAAGGGAAAGTATTGGTTGGAGAGGTCAGTTCAGTGAATGACGATAATGTAGACAACTGCTTTTATGAACCGGTAGGCCGTTTTCCTGATATTAAAGAGGACGTGGGACCGCTACATTTATTGGTATCGGATTACGCTAAATTCTTATCAAAATAATCATGGAAAAGAAAATCGTCATATTCGGGGCAGGTAAAATAGGACGTTCGTTTATCGGCCAGCTTTTTGCACGTGCAGGATTTGAAGTGGTGTTTATAGATATTGACCAAAACGTCATCAATGAACTGAACCGTCAAAAAAATTATAACGTGGTGATTAAGTCTGATAAGTCTGATGAAATGATTAATGTTCAACATGTTCGCGGAATACTTGCACATGATCATGAACTCATTGTTAAAGAGTTGACAAATTGTTCACTGACAGCCCTTTCAGTGGGTCAAAAGGGACTGCCATTCATCATTCCACTGTTGGCAAAAGGCATCATGGAACGACACCACGATAAAAAACCGGCTCTTGATATCATTATTGCTGAAAACATGCGTAATGCAGGCGATTATATAAACAAACAAATTGCTGATCACCTGCCATCAGAATTCCCTTTAAATGACATGGCAGGTTTTATTGAAACCAGTATTGGAAAAATGGTGCCCATCATGACGCTCAGTGAGATTCAGGAGGATCCTTTGCAGGTATTTGCCGAACCCTATAATACCCTGATTCTTGATCGGAACGCGTTTAAAAATCCCATCCCTGAAGTAAAAGGATTGGCACCTAAAGATAACATTAAAGCCTGGGTAGACCGTAAATTATTCATTCATAATTTAGGACATGCAGCCGCGGCATATATTGGACATTATCATTTACCTGATGCTAAATATATGTATGAAGTATTAGCAGATGATTTGGTTAAAGAACTAACTTTGCACGCCATGAAAGAATCAGCAGATATTTTAATGAATAAATATCCCGGCGAATTTACGGCGTCGCGACTCCATGAACATATTGAAGATCTGATTCATCGTTTCCAAAATAAAGCACTGGGAGATACCGTGTTTCGAGTTGGATGTGACTTGCCAAGAAAGCTGGGAAGCGAAGACAGGTTGGTGTGTCCCATAAAATTAGGAGGAGAACAAAAAACCCCAATAGGAAATATCCTTTTAGCCTATGTATGCGCGACATTTTTCAATGCAAAAAATGAACAGGGAAACGCGTTTGAACAAGATGAATTGGTGTTGAATGAACACGAGCAATTCGGAATATCTTTTATTGCCCAAAAATATAGCGGAGTAGATCCTGTAAAAGACAAAGAAATTGTAAATAATATTGAATGGATGGAGAAAATAATGCATTTATAGTTTAGAAATTCGAAGCAAATACCATGAAAAGTGGTTTTTAAAATGAATTTTTAATTGCTAAATTTAGTCTTTCTTTTTATTTAATAAACATTATAATGATTATAAAAGGGAAAGACAAGCTATATGACCATTAAAAATCAAAAAATAAACATATGAACCGAGCCATGACTAAAATATTCGTCACGCGACCAGATGATTATTAATACACTCATCGGAATGTGAAAACCAACATATAAACTCATGGCGAGCTCCCCCGCTGATAGCGGGGCAAGCTATATGACCATTAAAAATCAAAAAATAAACATATGAAAAAACAAAAGGCATATATTATTCCGCATACCCATTGGGACCGGGAGTGGAGATATCCCATCTGGAAAAACCGTGCATTGTTGGTGAAATTTATGGATCAACTATTGGAAACGCTCGAAAATGATGAGCGATACAGGTATTTTCACCTTGATGGACAGGCAATTATTGTAGAAGATTATTTGCAAATACGTCCTGAAAAAAAAGACATCGTACAAAAACATGTTCAGAATGGACGATTAGGAATAGGCCCCTGGTACACACTCCCGGATTTATACCCGGTCAATGCCGAATGCCTTATAAGAAATATCAAAAAAGGCATGGAAGTGTCTGAAAAATATGGAGGATATGTTAAAATTGGATACCATTCGTTTGGATGGGGCCAAATATCACAATTCCCTCAAATTTATAAGAACCTGGGATTTGACTTATTGTTTGCAGGAAAAAAGGTTTCTAAAAAACGTGCTCCTAAATCAGAATTTCTATGGGAAGGGCCGGACGGGTCCACGATATTTACCAGTCGTTTTGGAGAACATTCACGGGCAAATGTTTTTTTTAATGCCTATATTCAAATAAAAAATGGAATGGATTATTTCTCTGAAGAGTTCCAATATAAATGGGGGTTATCCAAACCAGCGATCCATGATGCTGCACCTGAAAAACAAAGCAATGATTTTTTTGTTACAGACAGTCAAAATGAAACATGGTATCCAGAACATATTCAAAAAGGGTTTCAGAAAGCATGGGATGCCTATTCTCAAACAAATTACCCTGATAAAAGGCTACTGATGAATGGGAGTGATTTTTCTACCTGCCAGCCATTTTTACCTGATATTATTGAAAAAGCCAATCAACAGTTTAAGGATATTGAATTTGTTCACGCGAACTTTGTTGAATATTATGAGGCAATAAAAGATGACATAAATTTAGACGAGCTTACTTTAGTTAAAGGGGAATTGCGTGATGAAGCTTCTTCTGACAGCTCTGCCAACGCGTTGGCGACTCGTGTATATATTAAATTATTGAATAAAAAGGCTGAAAACCTGCTCTTATATAAAGCAGAACCCCTGGCAGCCATGTTAATGATAGACGGGGAGCTATATCCCGAGTCATTTATTAACCTGGCATGGGAATATTTATTAAAATCACACGCGCATGACAGCATCAACGGGGTAACCCAGGATAAAACCGCGAATGATGTAGAATATCATCTAAACCAGGCGATTGAATTATCCGAAACAATCATTGAACAGAGTGTCGCCGCCCTGGTTAATAAAATAGATTTTTCCGGGTTCGCGAAAGAAGACATTTTATTGTTATGCGTGAATACTCATCCATACGAGACGAGTGACATTGCTAAAGTAGTGGTGGATATTCCCCGTGACCGGAATATATGGGATTTTACATTTGCAGATGAAGCAGGAAATGCCCTGGAGGTTCAGTCTATTCATCGAAAAGAACGCACTACAGCTGTTCATGACCTTGAAAACCGTGCTTTGCCATTGTATCATGACAGGCATGAAGTATATGTAGAAACAGGGAAACTCCCTGCCGGGGGATACAAAACACTAAAACTTGTACCCAAAAATACATTTCCCCGTGAAGGTGAATGGTGGCCCGTGGTAAGAAAAAGCAAAGGAGATGAAATATCCATGTCTCCCGGGGAGATGGAAAATGAATTTTTAAAAATATCCCTACATCCGGAAGGGACAATATCTGTAAAAGATAAGGAAACCGGGTATCAATCACCACCAATGCATTATTTCACCGATGAAGGGGATATGGGTGATTACTGGGTTCATTATCCGCATTACCACAACAAGATTTTTGATAGCCGCTCAGCTCACCACGGGAGCTGGTGTACTCTCAATGGGCCTTTGGCTGCAACGATGGTGGTTGAGACCATTATGGAATTACCTACCCATGGATACAGGTCAAATAAAGGAATAGAAGGAGAAAGTTACCGGAGTGATGATACAAAAGAACTCAAAATAACATCAGAATTCACCTTGAAGCGTGGTGACAGAAAATTATATATTAAAACAGAAGTTGACAATACCATTAAAGATCACCGCTTACGTTTGATTTTACCTACCGGCATTGATACTAACGAATCGGTAGCTGGAGGGCATTTTTCAGTTGAAAAGCGGCCCGTGGATCCCAAGCGGTCTGATGATGGAACGTTTTACCCTGATATGCAGACCCTCCCCATGCAGCAATTTGTTGATTTATCTGACAAACAACACGGGATTTCGGTATTAACCGATAGTTTTACAGAATATGAAGCACTGCGGGATAAACAGCATAGTATCGCGTTCACCCTGTTAAGGAGTGTTGAAAACAGGATTTGTACAGAATTCAGGGCCTCCGGTTATTTTCCGGAACAAGAGGGAGGACAAAGCCTTCGAAAACTTGAATACCATTATGCCTTGTATCCTCATGCAGGAGACTATGAAAAAGCAAAAACAGTTTTAGCAGCTCAGCAATTTAATAATAAACCATTCTATTATCTTGTTGCACCTGGACATAAAGGACATTTGCCAAATACCAGCCGTTTGTTCTCCATCGATTCAGATACGTTGATTATGACAGCATGCCAAAAAGGAAATCGCGATAATTCATTTATCATACGAATATACAATCCTTCAGAATCAACACAGAATGGTATTATCTCTTGTTATAAAAATATAAAACAAGCGTTTGAAACGAAACTTACCGGTGAACGAATATCTGAAATACCTGTTGATAAAGATGTGCTTAAAATACGTTTAAATAAATGTAAGATTGCAACGTATGAATGTGTGATTTGAGATAGAAAAACATGTTTATAAGCTTAAATCTTGACTGCTCATACATAGGGTTTGCTGAAAAAGTCTGTAGTGCATCAGCTACAAGGCGGCAAAGCAAAG
>CAYPTK010000111.1:0-8624 GCA_964413555.1 uncultured Bacteroidales bacterium
TTTATCGTATTTTTAATGCTCATTACGAAGTTCTAATACATAATTTGGGTTTAACCTGTAGGAAATACATTCTGATATAAAAATTTCATAACGAATAAACCATTCTGATAATCCCATAAAGACAGGCAGCTTAAGGATTTAATGTATAAGAGGATAAGGTTGAATCCGATATTATATCACATGGTAAGAAAAACAATAAGGCATTGACATCTCCCTGTCGGCATCAATACCTTATTCATACTATCTTTCGTTCACCCGGTGGATTATTTGTCCCACGGTTTTTTACAGCATGCAGGCAAATTTTCATAAACTTTTTCATCAGCCTTTTTCTGATCGGCATCATACCCCACGTCTGTAATGGCTTCCCGTATTTTATCCGGTGATGTTATCCATGGTTTGTATACCACGGCCACGATTTTTGTTTTCAGGTCCAGGCCAGCATCTTTCACGCCTTTTGTATTATGTAATGTCTTTTCAATGCGTGTCTTGCACATTCCACACTGTGCAGATGTCATGATTTTTACTGTATCCAGCTTTTTTTCTTCTTCCTGGGCAGCTGCCGTGATGAAGAACAGGGATAGGATGAAACCTGTTACGAATGTGATTGTTTTTTTTGTCATAAGTATAAAGTGTTATTGGTTAAAGTGTAATGGTGAAGGAGAAAAACAGGGATTCATTTTTATTCTTTGTTCAAAAATCAGCCCTTTTTCACTCCTTTGTATTCATAGCCAATGCCATGAATGGCTTGTTCAATTTGGCTTTCATTGATTACCCCGTCAATAGTGACTTCGCCGGTAGACACGTCGGCTTCTGCATGCTTAATGCCTTCAAGGGATTGCAGTGTTTTTTCTACATTTGCTTTACAGTGATTGCATGTCATCCCTTTGACAATGATGGTTTTTTTATCCATGGTTTCTGATGTTAGTGGTTTGGAAAAGGAGTTTTCTTTTCGGGTTGATCGTTTTAATCTGGATTTGTATTGTTGAAAAAACCCGTTTATGATCAGGAGGACAAGTAATACAGAAGAAGCTATTTTAAACCACGCGGGCAAAAAATGTGCATGGCCGTGGACTTCCTTCAGTCCTTCCATGAACCATTCCCGGGGGATGAACGTGTTAATCAGGAAACCGAATAACAATGCCCCGCCAATAATGGTTAACAGGTAGGTGATGAGTGTTTTACGTCCAAACACGTTGCCTAACACCGTCATCGTGGCAATGTTGGTGGCCGGCCCTGCCATCAGGAAGACCAGTGCAGCCCCCGGTGAAAGCCCTTTTAACATCAGTACTGCTGCAATAGGGACAGAAGCGGTAGCACAAACATACAGGGGCACTGCCGCGGCCAGCATGATGAGCATGCCCAGGATGGTACTGTCAACCTGTTCGGCAAAAAAATTGTCCGGCACCAATACAGAGATCAAGGCAGCCAATAAAATTCCTATGATGAGCCATTTTTGTATGTCTTGTAAGAAATCTACAAATGCATAGTGCATCATGCTTGAAAACTTATTTCGTTTTTTTGTCTCCACCATGCATGTCTCGTTTCCCGCGGAAGCCGTTTCATTTACAGCAGAATGATTCGTGGCATTGGCCATGATTCCGCCCGCGACTCCTGTTATTAACGCGATGACAGGCCTTATCAGGGCAAACGGGAGCCCCAATAATGAATAGGTGGCCAAAATACTGTCAACCCCGGTTTGTGGTGTAGAGATTAAAAATGATACGGCAGACCCTTTGGAAGAACCGTTCCTGTAAAACGACACGCCGGTCGGGATTACGCCACAAGAGCAGAGTGGGAGAGGGATGCCAAGCAAGGATGCATTGATAACCGAGCCGGTATTCTTGCCTCCCAGGTAGCGTTGTACTTTGTCTTTGGGGAAATAAACATGAAGGATACCCGCGAACAAAAACCCCAGTAATAAGTAGGGTGCCATCTCCATCAGTATGCCAACCAATTCAGTTAAATATGCATTGATCACGTCCATTTTATCGCTCCTTTCTATTTAGTGCTTGTCGCTAAAGCCCGGCTTCTTCATTATGCCCGATGGAAAAACAATCCATTTACACGCGTAAACTCCTTATTTTTCCATCTTCGCGAACCTCAAATTCGGACTTTATAGCCTGGATACTGACATTATAAAAAACACTATTTTTGTGTCCGTCTATAAAGTCGAGTGTTTGGATCATAATGTTCGATAACGAGGCTTGTGAAGCCCCAAAATGCGCAGTTTACTGGCGTAAATGAGCAATTTTGGGGCAAGCGTAACGAGGTTAGCGGACATTATGATCCAAACACTATTTAATTTCGTATCTTATCCCGGCATATATCTTCCTCCCAACCAAAGGGCCCCATGTAAAAGAACTATCAAAAAACCTGCCAAAGGGGTCTTCGGAAGCAATAATCGGGTTGTTTTGTTTAAATCCTGTAAGATTTTCGCCGCCCAAATATATTTCAAAATGGTTGATTTTCCTTGTAATTTGTGCATGAAGAATATAATGAGCCGGGGAATATGCCCTTCTTTGGTACGCTGCAGGGTTGTCCCCGGTGTAAGGCAGGCGGCTTCGCCCTGCAAACTGATTGGTCGCGTCAAACTGCCAGTTATTATTATTGGTCGAATACGAGATGGATACCAGTCCCTTGTGTTTTTTGACAAACGGTTTGGCTTTTAATGCCCCGTTAAACGTGGTTTTCACGTCATTGAGCCTGTATGCCAGGGTGACTTGCAGATGTTTAACAGGCTCCATGTCTAGTCCCGTCTGAAAACTATTTGAAAACGATTTGCCGGACAGGTTATAAAAATGGACTTCATTAAAATCCTGGTCAAAATCCACCACCACCTTGTTGATAAACGTGGTCCTGTAAAAGTCGATGGTAAAAATCAATGGGGAGGCGCCAAAGAGATGAAAATCATGAGACGCGTTCAGGCCATAGTTCCATGCTTCTTCAATGTCAAAATCATCTTCAAAGATCAGGTTTCGCGAACTGGCCATGATACCCAGGTTTTCTGCAAAAATATTGGGCGGCCGGTACCCGCGGCCGGCAGAACCTCTTACCACGGTATGTTCATTTATATTCCATTTTAAATGAACACGAGGCGTTAAAAGATTCCCGTAATGGCTGTTGTAGTCGTACCGGATACCCGTGATAAAGTTAAAATGGCCATCAACAGAAAAGGAGTATTCACTAAATACCCCCGGAACGCTTTCCGTGCGTTTAAAAACCGTGTCATTGAATGTTTCGTTATAATGATCGTACTGATACCCGATGCCGGAGGTTAACGTGTGAGATTTAGCTAATTCTGCCTGGTATACGGCATTGGCATAATAGCTTTCCTGCGTTCCATGGTAGGCATTATTCCCGAATGTAGTATTCTGGTCAAAATAGCTGGCACTGAATTTTAACCCCAGGCTGGAACCATTATCATCTAAAAGAAATCCTCTTTTGGCATAAGCCTGGTAGCGCCGGGTATTAATGTCAATAAAATAGGCCTGGTTTTTTTCTTGTTCATTTCCCGTGAAATAAACTTTTTGCCCGCCAGTCCTGTTTTCATCCAATGCTTTAAAACCTACCTGGCCACGCCCGTTGTGCCCGACATAATTCCATCGGTTATAAATGTTGATCTGGCTGTTTTTGGGGATGTCCAGGAACCCGTCCTGGTTATAATCAATGACATTATTATAGATGCTCCCGTGCGCCATGAGCATGGTGCTCCAGTCTTCATTCACGTCAAATGCCGAATTAATATTCAGTTCCCCTTTTCCAAAATTATTTCCATAAATGTTCAAATACAGGGGAGGACTGTCTTTTGGTTTTTTATATTCAACATTGATTTGGCCGGTTACCGACTCGTATCCATTGACCACCGAGGCTGTTCCCTTGGAGATTTGAATGGACTCCATCCATGGCCCGGGGATGTAGTTGAGCCCGTACGTGGTGGCCAACCCTCTTATGGAAGGG
The DNA here is from genome assembly GCA_964413555.1 of uncultured Bacteroidales bacterium. Taxonomy (GTDB): domain Bacteria; phylum Bacteroidota; class Bacteroidia; order Bacteroidales; family JBBRXJ01; genus CAYMKE01. The sequence continues at coordinate 3,958 of CAYPTK010000111.1, forward strand.
ATGTTTTCGGATAGCAACTGGCTGTAAACACCTGCCAGCCCCAGCATTTTGATCTGCCTGGCGCCCGACACGGCATCGGTATAACCAACATCTACCGTGGCATTGTTTTCAAAACTTTCGGATAAATTACAGCAGGCGAGCCTGGTGAGGCCGCTTGAGGTAATTATTTCGGTCTGGATAGGGGTTACTTTAGACAGGTATACCCCTTTATTTCTTTCATGTACCAGCACTTCATCCAGTTCTGTCCCCGTGGAGAGTATAATTTCAATGGGGCCGTCTGTACTGGTGATCGTTAACGTGTCGTTCTGATGCCCGACAAAGCTCACGACAAGTTTATTGGCCCCGTCTTCAGGAACGTTGATTGTAAATTTACCGTCCATCCCGGTAACAGTTCCTGTGCTGGTTCCCAGCCAATAGATGCTTGCCCCGGGCAATGGTTCAAGGTGTGCATGTTTTTCGTGCTCTTCAGACTGATGATCGTCTTGTTGTTCTGTTTCATGCTCTGAAATTGTTTTCACAACGCCTTGTATTTGTTCTTTTTGAGCAAAGGCCTGTAAAGCAAGGGCCCATGCTAAAATAGTTATAATTGATTTCATGATTGATCCTTTTATCAAAGTTTTATATTAAGATTAAAAGTACAACTGAGAGTAAAGTAGAGAAAAGGATACAATCAGATTAAAAGGCAGGTATATTCTTTGTTGATCAGTAAACGTGAAAACGGGATTGAAAAATTGTGCTGATGAATTGGATGTAATGGATTGAAAACATCGCGTTGAGAAAAGAGAGGGGACTCGTCCAAAAGATCTAATGATGTTGGCGATAAGTTGAGTTGATATGTAGTTGGGACAAAATCATTTTCAATGGCAATATGTTGAGATTTGTTTGAACAATGAAAAGGATTTGTTTGGCAGGACGAAGAGGGATGTTGATGGGTATGGTTGCTGTTTGTTTCGTGACAACAATCATCATCATGATCACACCGCGGGTCAGGATCCATGATATGAATCGAATGATGGCCGGTAGTATGACATTGGTGTAACGTGATGTATATACCTGATGTCGCGAACACGAACACGCCCATCAATAAAATTATTCCTATATGTTTTATATGCTTATACATAATTGTTAAACATAATATAATATGATGTTATTGCATAATTAAATAATTTTTTCGATATTGCAATAATAAACATCATAAAAAATAATGAATATGAGTAAAGCAATTGTCGTGTATGATTCTCTATACGGGAATACAGAAAAGATTGCCCGGGCTATTGGAGAAGGCCTGGGAGAAGCTAAAGTGATAAACGTATCTGACGTGTCCCCGGCTGATATATCGGGTGTTGAATTATTGATAATAGGAGCACCCACGCAAAAATTTAAGGCAACAACCCGTATTATTGATTTTATTAAATTATTGCCTAATGAAACAACCTCTAAATTGAAGATCGCGGCGTTTGACACCCGTATAGATTTAAAAACAATAAAATCAAAAGTTTTTAGATTTGTGGTAAAAAAAGGAGGATATGCTGCCAAGCCGCTCGACCGCTTATTGCAACGTAAGGGCGCTGAAAGTATATCCGAACCGATGGGGTTTGAAGTAACAGGGCAAAAAGGCCCTCTGAAAGAGGGTGAGTTGGAAAAAGCTACAGAGTGGGGTAAGAAACTACGGGGGTAAGACGTGGTATCTAAGAGGTATTGCCGCGATACCGTGGAAACAGTCTTTTGGAAAATAGCAGCCAGGATTCAGGAGCCGGCATATCTTGTCCTGAAAAATGCTATAACATTATAACGTCTGGTACTGCTGTTATAATCGTGGAAAAAGGATTATTAGAAGACAGGGGCCAGCAAAAATCAACTTCCACTAAAATGGTAGTAGAACCTAAAATTTGAACCTAAAATTTAGATAACGTTACAGGAGTCGCGTTAATATATTGCACTATAGACCCTGGCGAGGGGGCTTCGCGATGCAATTTCACGTGCATCACGAGTGATTTAGCCCCTGTACCCGCTTGAATACCTGCCAGGGCAGGTAAATGTTTTTATAACCCGTATTCAGAAGGAATAAACTTTGTTGTATCCAGTTCTGGTAATACTTGTTCCGTGAACTTGCTTTCATCAGTAGGGATATCATTTAACTGTTCTCTTATGGTTTCAATCCACATGGGTTCCATGTCAGATAATATAAGTGAGCCGTTGTTGTAAGCGTCCTCAATGATTTTAATGCCTTCCTGGGCGCCTTTAATGGCTGCATCAATATGATTTTTTCCTTTAACAATTTCACGTGATACGCGGATCACGTTTTCAGGTGAAAGTATAAGAGCTTGCGGGTCATAATGAATATCCGATTCGACCAGCATGTTCTGGAGGATCAACGCGTTTTTATCACCCTGTTTCGTGGCTTCGTTGAGGAGCCTGGCATCATATTCAAGTTGTTCGTAATAAACCAACGGGGCATTGCCGGCAAGAAGTTTAACATGTTGTACTGATTCGTTACTCCAAAGGTCTGCACAGGCCGATGCAATGTTGCCAACCGGGCTCAGGTGAGCGCAGGCAGCCGTTTTTCCTTCCATTGAAATGGGTGTGCCCGTGATTGCTTTAAGATAAACCCCTTCATAACCACAATCCTTGTCTGGCCCTTTTGCTCCTTCTTCTATGGCCACGAGGGTTCTGACAATTGATAAAATCCTGTCTATTGCAGCAACTGTTTTGGGGATGTATTTCTTTTCTGCCAATACCATTGCTGTATTCGCGAATCCGCAGGCAGTGTCGCCGGCAGGTATTTTATTCTGGCTATTGGCAATGGAAACGATTTTTTTCCACAACATCTTCATGTCCCTGACTCCCAGTACGGTTAAGGCATATGTCATTTTTTTGATATCGCACATTAATAATGCATCATCGTGAATGTCTTTTCCACCGATGCTTTCAATGGATAATAAATCACCCCCTGCTTTGGCACCTTCTTCAAATAATCTCCACATATCATCCAGGTATTTGCTGGTGCGGCACCTGGGAGGTTTTTCAAAATCCCTGATGTCGTTGGGTGTAAGCCGTATCTCACTTTTTATTCCCTTTTTCTGGTAATAATCTTCACAAATATCATTCATGGCCTTTACCAGTTCAATTCCAATACCCGGGTCAAGTGTCATTTCAATCAATGTTTCGAACTCGAATATCAGCCCGTCTGAATGTAAATCAATTGACCGTTCTAATGCCTCGGTCACGATCTCTTGGTAATGAGATTTGATCACCTTGAGGTTCTCTCTTGTTACATCAATCGTGGGCAGAGTAAAATTAAGTTCAGGATATACATGACCGTCTCCGATCACCAATCCCCTGTTTGTAGTTACCGGGTATAAAGCTTTCCCAAATATTAATTTTTCTTTGTTGTCAATGGCTAATTTATTGTATTTCATTATTTTAATGGTTTTGGTTATTATCAATACTTTATTTTAGATTTCGTTTTATTAAAACATAATTAATCCTATAGTTTTAATAGGTTAAAAATATTAATTATTTATTTATAAAACAAGTTTTATGATGATTTTTTTTGAAAATAAATAAATTTTTACTGGTACGAACAAGCCTGGAAGATTGTTAGTCCCTTTACATCGCCAAGATTATTAAGGATATAGAAATAAAAAAACTAATTGTAAAACACTTCAATAGCTTTTGGAATAATACGGGCGTGTACCTTTTTTACTTGCTCAACAGGTTCCCCGTCAACTTGCAATTGTTGGCCTTCTGACGCGGTGATGGTGGCCCTGGATGTTTGATAAGTCTTGAAATACCGGAGTTTATTTAAATTTCCAAAAAGAGAGTAAGCAATAATGACCAAAAAAAACCATTTAGGGAACTGCTTGATGATGATGAGCTCAAATTTCCCGTCATCGAGTTTCCCGAGTGGATTCATCACGGCACCCGTGCCCAGCAACGATGCATTGGCCAACATGACCATTGTAACTTTTTTGCTGATTGTTTCACCGTCAAGGTCAAACGAAAACCCCGTTTTATGTACATTCATCAACTCCTTGTAGTATTGTTTTATGTATTCAATGAAACCACCTTTTCTTACCCGTTCAAAGCGCTTCATTACACGTGCATTGGCACCGATATCGCAGTAATGCACGGAAATATACTGGTCATTGATCTTCACTACATCAATGGGTTTAGCCCTGGCATTCATCAATAGATTCAATGCCCGGTCAATATCTATCGGAATGTTCAATTGCCTGGCCATGCCGTTGGCGGTGCCCATTGGCACGTGTCCCATCGGGATTTTAGAAGTTAAGCTGACACGTGCAACAAGATTAAACGTGCCATCACCGCCCACCGCGCATAATTTATCAAATGTACCGCGATGAATGATATTTTCTATACGTTCAATATCATTTTTCCCGGTGGTCATATAAAATTCAGAAATGATATCCCGGTATTTATTGGAATTTAAAATATTCTTAAATGCTGTTTTGTCGATATCGCCAGAAACAGGATTGATGATGAACAGTACGCGCGTGCGTTCAGGATTATGTTGCATGTTTTTTCTTTATATTTTGGGGGCTTCTAATAATTACTTCAACTTAACCGTCATCTCAGGTGTGACATGACACAAGAAAAAATGAAGCAGTATATGAAAAACCCTGGAAACCCTTTGGGAACAAATA
>CAYPTK010000112.1:0-8623 GCA_964413555.1 uncultured Bacteroidales bacterium
ACAAATGATACCGGGGGGCGAACCACGTTATTGAATCCCATGATCCAAACACGTTACATTAGAGACGGACACTAAATAGTGTCTGTCTCTAATGTCAGTGTCCAGGCGATATATTGTTCACACCAGTTTCCCGAGTGCCACCATTTTTATTGCTGCAATGGCCGACTCCTCACCTTTATCCCCATACTTCCCTCCTGCCCTGTCTTGGGCCTGTTGGAGATCATTGGTCGTGAGTACACCAAATATAAAGGGAATGGACAGGTCTATATTCAATTGGGTAATGCCATATGTAACAGACTGGCAAACATAATCAAAATGCCGGGTTTCTCCCTGAATAACACATCCTAAACAAATAACAGCGTCAACATCCGTGTCTTCTGACATGATCAAAGCACCTTTGGTCAACTCGATACTTCCCGGAACATACGAAACCTTAATATTATTTTCTTTGGCCCCATGCAGTTTAAGTGCATTTAACGCTCCATCACGGAGGCTATTGGTAATTTCCGTATTCCACTCGGAAACCACGATTCCAAATTTCATATTGTTTGCAGAAGGAATGCTTCCGGCAGAAATTGAGTCTTTTAAAGCAGTTGCCATAGATTCCTGGTATTATTTTTCACGGGTGTTAATTTTTGCCCTGGCTATATATTTATCAATGTTCCTGGCAGGAAATGAATTCGGGTATTCAAGCTTTATTCTTTGATAGTATTCCAATGCTTCCTCGTGTCGTTCAAGTTTCTCTAAAACACCGGCAGCCTTTTTTAAAAACCGTGGAGTTGTAAATGCATTTTGGTTTTCATTGGCTGCTTTTTTATAATTTTTCAATGCCACCTGATCATTCCCAAGCTCTATATAAGCATCGCCCAAAGCGCCAAGTGCCATTGGTACAACAATACTTTCATCTGCTTTAAAATCGGCTAAATAGTCAATTGCTTTTTGGTATTCCCCTAATTTTAAATAGCATAAACCGGCATAATAATTGGCTAAATTACCGGACTTAGTGCCGCCGTATTCATCAGTGATATCAATAAACCCCAGGTTGCTCCCGTCACCATTTAAGGCGAGCCGTAAAGAATCCGCGGCAAAATACCGCTCGGCCATAAACATCTGTGAACTTGCTTCTTCTTGTAAAGGTTTTTTATAAAACCTGCTGTAAAGCATGTAAAAAATGACCGTGAGTAAAATGGCACCGACTACAATAGAAATCGGCTTTTGATGGTCTTCTATAAATTGTTCTGTTTTGGTTAATGCACTTTCTATGCCTTCTAAACCACTATCCTGTTGTTTTTTTGCCATGGATACCTGTTTTACAAATTGGTTAATAAATTCGTGCAAAAATAATGTTTATTGGTCAAAGTACAATGTTTTACATAAAATATCTTTTAAATTTGTAAAAAAACAAAATGCATGGCACGATTTATCAAATCAAAAAAAGAGACCATTGGATTGTCACCTGATTCACTGGTATTTCAGGGAGAGAAGAAGATTGATCACGTGAGGCTGAGAGTTATTGACTACAACGCTGAGCATCTTGAAGAGCGTGAAATCCAAAACATCCCCGAAGCAGCACGATATAACCAGTCAAAATACACGAGCTGGTTAAACATTGACGGGTTGCATGATGAACAAATCATGCATGAAATTTCTACTCTTTTTCAAATAGACCCGTTGCTGATATCTGATGTACTTGAAACCGATTCACGGCCCAAGATATATGAACATAAAGACACGATCTTTGCCTCTGTTAAAATGTTGTATTTTGATAAAGAAGAAACACGTATTTCAACAGAAAACCTCTCACTCATTATCAAAGAAAACATATTAATTTCTTTCCAGGAGCGAGTTGGTGATGTTTTTGAACCAGTGCGAAAACGGATACGGAATCCTAAAAAACGCGTCAGAAAAATGGGGGTAGATTATCTTGCTTTTGCTCTTCTGGATGTGGTGATAGACAATTATATTTATATCATCAGCCAAATAGGCGATCATATTGAAAGGCTTGAAGAAAAATTGATTAATCCACAGAATTCCACTATCCGGGATATCAATCAATACAAACGAGAAATCAATTATTTACGAAAAACCATAAAACCCTGCAGGGAAATGATCTTAAGCATTCCAAAAATCGAATCGGACATCCTGGACAAAAGCACTGACATACTTACCAGGGATTTACAGAACAATATTAACCTGGCTCATGAATCGGTATTTAGTTATAATGAAATCCTTACTGATCAATTGAATGTTTATCATACACGGTTAAGTGATAAATTAAACCACATTATCAAATTTCTTACAATCTTTTCCGTGATATTCATTCCGCTGACATTTATTGCAGGGATTTACGGGACAAACTTTGAATACATTCCTGAATTAAAATACAAATACAGCTATTTTATCATGTGGGGTGTAATGATCCTTGTTGCATCCATTATGATCATTAATTTTAAACGTAAAAAATGGCTTTGAATTTCATATTCAATACCGGGGACATGAAAAAATATTTAATACACGCCTGGATGTTTTTCAATAGATACCCGGGTACAGAAACCAGAAATCCATGAAAATAAATTCTAAACACTAAACAGATGCATATAAACACGTGTAAATATTGTTTTTTCCTACTGACGCTTCTATCGTGTATTTCTTGCGAGAAAAAAACTGACTGGAAAAACGAGTCGCCTCCCCCGGATTTAATCGTGGTAGAAGGTATGCTAACCAATGAAAACATATCACACGCGATCATGATCACGAGGCCCGTGAAAAATCTTAATGACCCGCCTGAATACGTGAGTGGCGCTTCTGTAGAAGTATCCGACGGGAATAAACATTATGTATTTTCCGAGAATCCTGAAAAACAAGGGGAATATATTTCAGCACCCTTCATCGCTGTAACGAATAAAACATATACATTACACATAAAATATGATGATAAAACATACCGGGCATCAGCCAATTCAATTCCCGCGACCCCCTTTACCCCCGGGGCCATAGGACCTGTTCCCGGGCACGATAGTTTATACTATATTAAAGGGCCTCCATACAGTGAAGAACAAGCAACGTGGGAATACATTATACAATTCCATGACACCACGAAACAAACACGGGGCATAGACAGTATACCCACGGCAAAAATATATTATTATGCATTGCATACATTTGACGCGGTACAGATATTTTCTCCTGATAAAGAAAAAATCTATTTTCCTAAAAACACGACCATCATTCAAAAGAAATACTCGCTTTCCGATGAACATGCAGAATTTATAAGGACCTTATTATTCGAGACCGAATGGCGTGGTGGTTTTTTTGATGTAGAAGCTGCCAATGTCTCCACGAACTTAAGCGAAGGAGCAGCAGGTTATTTTGGCGCGAGTACCGTGTTGACAGATACAATAGAGGTGTCTGGATATGTATTAAAAACCTTTCGCGGAACAGACACACTATATTGGACTCTACCATAAAATTAAACTATTTGGGGTCAAGTGCAATAAAATTATCGAACATTATGAACAAACACGAGACATGCCTTCATCATCTCGTGAACTTCTTCCCGAATATCCTTTATTTCTTTATTCCTGAACGTATCATAGGGCACGGGCTTTAGCACCCGGATATGAATACGCTGAAAATGGTCAAACACGTATTTGTTCCTGGGCATTGCATCGCCGGTTCCGTTGATGATTACAGGCTGTATATCCGATTGGGTTTCCATGGCAATTTTAAACGCCCCGTCTTTAAATCGCTGTAATTGCTTGTTTTTAGAACGGGTTCCTTCAGGAAAAATAATGATTGAATTGCCTGTATTGATCGTTTGTTTTGCTTTTTCAATCATTTTCAGGGCACTTTTTCCCTTTGACCTGTCAAATGGAATGTCTTTATTTAACTGCATTAACCAGCCGACAGCAGGTGCACGAAGTAATTCTTTTTTTGCCACCCACCTGTACCGGGTTTTCAAAAAATACATTACCAGGATATCCAGCATGGATTGATGGTTCACGACATACACTACCGGTTTATCATGATTCAATAATTCTTTTCCCTGCACGATAACATTCAGATAGGGATTGATCCATATAAGCAATCGTGACCAAAAAGAAGTAATCCCGAAAACAAGCGAACGATTACTATCAAACGGCGAGGTAAAAACGGTTGCAAGCAATGCTAAAGGATAAAATATAAATATTGAACATGCAAAGAACAAAGCCCAAAGCAATGTATAAATATATGCTATCAACCTGTATAAAAAGTGAAATACAATGTACATCATTTAACATATTTTTTATTGATCAAAAAAACACTGCCAAATTATTAAAAAAAGTTATTAACAATAAATATAAACTTAAATTATTATCTGTCAGTTATTCTCTCGTTTCATATGAATTCATTTTGTCATGATCAGGCAAAGGCCAATATTTAATTTTTTAAAAATGAAAGTTATTTTTTATTTTTGTTATATCAACAAACTGTAAAAAAAACACATTGATTATGAGACCAGTCAGATCTGCATCAGGATTAGCAAAATGGCTATTAAGAATAGCATTGTTTGCTCACATTTTCGTTCTTTATTTCTCAACTGTCAAAGGATTTAATTTCAGCCACTTGGGCTTTTATATCGGGTTGATTTTCCTGCTATTTGCAGCATTATTGGTGATAGGTGGTTTTTTAAGAAAACACACTCTCACCGTGCTGTCCGGGCTTATTATCATGATATTATCTATCGTTGAGACGTTCCGTGTTTTTGATGGCAACATGATCGATCCACGATTTATCATGTATTTGCTCATGGGATCATTGGGGTTATTCTTTTTATCCAAAGGAAACAAAAGCTAAATATGAAAAAATTACAGGGCATATTATTCATAAGCATATTTTCATGTACTTTATTTACCGCTCGGGGTAGTGCGTTGAATGACTCCATTAAAGAAGAGCAGCAATCTGTTGATACAATTGTAAAACTGGGGCAAAGAAAACTACCTGTTAATATTGTAAATGTTGGAAGCAAATTCGTGTATTACCATGAATTAGACAATAATGACACCAGGAAAAAAATTGAGCGGGATAAGGTTCAACGGATCATATATCATAATGGAACAATAGACGTGCTCAACGATCCTGTTATCGAGAGTGTAAGTGAAAAAAGCTGGCGTACTGTACTAGTAACTGACGACAAAGACCAGGTGGAAGGATTATACAAAATTGACAAAGTAACAGTAGAATCATCTTCAGGGATCAGGAATATCAAAGCCGCTAAACGAAATGCTGAAATACGTTTACAAAAAAAAGCCATTCATAAAGGAGGAAATGTTGTATATGTCACGAGAGCCGAGGCAAAAGGAGGGTTTGGCGATATTCCCGGGTATTTGATGGAAGGGGTTATCTATAGCTTCACCCCTCCTGTAAAAAAGAAGGAATAAAGAAATACAAAGCTGAATATAATAAAGACAGAATTCGTGATCAAATTCAACCTTTAATATTATTAATTCTCAACGTCCATTTTCGCGATGATGAATCAACAATTTTCCAGGTTCTCTTTTATACATGTCACCTTTACAATATTCCTGTTTATCACCCCAACTATTTTATTTAAAACACGTTGCGCGTATTTATCTGTCCCGGTAGATGGACGTTCTGCCGGGATGGCGAATGCAAGTATTACTACAGTTGACCTTTGGTCGAATTTCAGAAACCAGGCAGGACTGGCAAATATTGAAAATCCCTCGGGAGGTTTTCTTTACGAAAACCGCTTCGGGTTATACCAGGTGAGCACAAAAGCACTTGCTTTAGCGATACCTGTGAATTCAGGCTGTTTTGGCATAAACTATTCATATTTCGGTTATTCAGAATATAACGAAAGTAAAGCTGGTATAGGATTTGGAAAAAAACTGGCAGATTTTTTGGATATTGGAATCCAGTTGAATTACATGCACACGTACATTACAGAAAATTATGGCAACAGGGGAAATGTTACTTTTGAAGCCGGATTACTGGCTAAACCTGTACCTGATTTTACTATAGGGTTTCATGTATTCAATCCCCTTCATACATCAATTTCCAAAAGCATAAATGAACACATCCCCACTATTATCAGGGCAGGAATGGGGTACACGTTTAACAACAAAACATTTTTAACTATAGAGACACGAAAAGACATGGAACAACCCTCTGCCTTTAAATTCGGAGGGGAGCATTTCCTGTTTGATTTCTTATACATAAGAACAGGTATCATAACAAATCCTGTAAAGTATTCTTTTGGTTTCGGTATGGAATACAAGGGCTTTTATGGTGATATTGGCTTCATATCACATCCTGAATTAGGATTCAGCCCGCGTTTATCCATCTATTATATATTCAATTCAAATGAACAGGAATAAACCAAACATATAGTAATTTTCAATAGTCATACAGACCCGTCATGTTAATCTTATATACTGTACTCAAAAAAACCAATATCATATTTAAACACGATGCAGTATGTTTTAGTCCTTTTATCATGCCCCTCATGTGCATTTGTTTCATTTTAATAATAAATAACCTAAATGCACAGGATACATCACGAGAGCATCAGCAAGTCATTGATGAATTGATTGAATACATTATGATGAACACGGATGAACAAAAAGATTTAACCATCCTGTATGATGAAATGGAATATTATACCAGGAATCCTTTAGCGATCAACCAGGCCAACCGGGAAGAATTGGAACAAATCCCCTTCCTGAATGAATTCCAGGTACAAAATCTTTTGGAATACAGGAAACTCTACGGAACTATCATGTCTATTCATGAACTACGATATATACATGGATTTGACCAGGAACTCGTGGAAAAAATAACGCCTTTTATAACAACACGAGATAAAGATGAAAGCGAAGAGAACCTTTTCAAAAAATATTTAAAATATGGCACCCATCATGTTATTCTAAGGACAGAGCGAATTCTTGAACAACAGGAAGGATATGCACAACAAGACTCCGTCAACAATCCCGGGTATACAGGATATATAGGAAAACCCGAAAAATACTATACAAAATACAGGATCTATTATAAAAAAAATATATCACTTGGTATTACAGCCGACAAAGACCCCGGTGAGCCGTTTTTCAACCGAAACAATCAATATGGTTATGATTTTTATACTGCTCACTTTTTTTATTCGGGGAAAGGCCTCGTGAAAAAAATCGCTTTAGGTGATTACCAGGTAGCTTTTGGCCAGGGGCTGACATTATGTTCTGGTTTTTCTTTTAATAAAAGCCCTTTTGTACTAAACATAACAAAACAGCCTCGGGGTATTCAAAAATATACATCCGCCAATGAAAATAATTTCATGAGAGGGATTGCCACCACGTTGTCACTCGGGAATTTCAACTTTTCATTATTTTATTCAAGAAAATCCATTGATGCCAATATTACTGTTTATGATTCTATCAATAATTCACCTGTTGAGGCATCTTCAATTCAAACTTCAGGACTACACAATACCTTTTCTTTGTTGCAAGATAAAAACGCGTTGAAAGAAACCATATCAGGTGCACACATCAACTATTTTCACAGGTTTTTCAACATTGGACTGTCTGGTGTTCACACGCTTTTCAATGCTGATATTAATCCTGGCGATCATATTCATGATAAGTATGATTTTCATAATTCACGAATAACCAATCTTGGCTTTCATTATAAACTACATTTAAATAACGACATGTTTTTATTCGGGGAAACCGGGATTTGCAATGGAATGAATGCAGCAACCGTGAATGGCATGTTAATGAAATGGACTCCGCGTATAAATATTTCACTTCTTTACAGGTACTATGAACAGGACTTTATATCACTTTATGGAAAAGCGTTTGCAGAAAATTCATGTAATTCAAATGAAGAAGGGTGGTATGCAGGCATAGAAATAACACCGTTCAAAAAATGGAAAATCAGAGGATTTGCAGATATTTTTAGTTTTCCCTGGTTGAAATACAGGGTAAACAGCCCTTCATCAGGAGTTGAATATTTCGTACAGGCGAATTACCATCCCGTGAACGAAGTTAAGATGTACTGGAGGCTGCAATATCAAAATAAAATGGAAAACACTGATATTGAAAACATCCCGATTGAATATATTGTTCCGGTTACAAAAAGCAGGTTACGTTATCATATTTCATATCAGATCAATCAGAAATTATCATTAAAAAACAGGATTCAATTCGTATGGTATCAAAAAGAAACCATTCATGAAACAGGATACCTGGTATATCAAGATGTACAATATACTTTCGCACGCCCGTCATTAGCTTGCATCTTCAGGTTTGGAATGTTTGATACAGAAAGTTATGCATCCAGGATATATGCTTATGAAAACGATGTTCTATATGCATTTTCTGTCCCGGCCTATCATGACCAGGGCATCAGGACATACCTGCTTTTAAAGCATACTTTTAAAAACGATTTAACCCTTGAAGCCAGATACGCGCTCTCGTATTATCCAAATGAAACAACGATTGGGTCAGGACTGAACAAGATTCATGAAAACAAAAAATCAGAAATAACATTGCAGGCACGGTACAGGTTTTAGATTGTATTAAACCCAAAATATGCATTAGAAAATCTATTACACATTAAAACTACTTCA
>CAYPTK010000113.1:0-8556 GCA_964413555.1 uncultured Bacteroidales bacterium
AAATTCAAATAATTCCTTCAACTTAACCGTCATCTCAGGTGTGACATGACACTATGTTCACTTGTTTATATTTTAAAAAAAGTTTTAACATGTTTTTTTATTGCATACTTATAAGTTGTTTAAAAACATTCAGTGATTCCCCCGAATCCAGTGCTCGTGTAGCTTCCACGATACACTGCTCGATTGGTTTTTCAGGGTTTAATGTTTTAAGGGCATAAGCAGAATTAACAATGACAACATTTTTTCGTGCATTGTTGCATTGATTTTCAAGGACGCTCATAAATATCTTGGCCGCTTCATCAACGGTATTGCCACCAAATAATTCTTCGGGTTTCACAATGTCAAATCCCAATGAGCCGGGTGAAACAACCGCTTCATTAAATCGTGACATATACTTAAAATCACTTGTCAATGATATTTCATCGTATCCATCTATTGAATAGACAATTGCATAGTTTTTACCTGTTTGTTGGTAAATATAATTATACAACCTGGCGACTTCCAGGCTAAACACGCCAATAACCTGGTTTTTAGGGAAACTAGGGTTTACCATGGGGCCGAGCATATTAAAAAACGTTTTCATTCTAAGGCTTTTTCTGACCGGGGCAACGTTTTTCATGGCCGGATTAAATAATGGTGCATGCAAAAAACATATCCCTGTTTTTTCCAGTTCATGCTTTAACTTATCCTGGTCGTTGCTAAAACGGTACCCGTAATATTCCAAAACATTGGATGAACCGCATGAAGAGGAAACACTATAGTTCCCATGTTTAGCAACTTTCCCGCCGGCTGCTGCAACTACGAATGAAGTCAATGTAGAGATATTAAATGTATTCCGCTCATCTCCTCCTGTCCCGCATACATCTATGGTATTAAAATCAGAAAAATCAACAGGAATACATAATTCAAGCAGTGCATCCCTGAAACCCGTCAATTCATCTTCGCTGACATTACGCATAAGGTAAACACTGATAAATGACGCGATTTCAGGATCCGAGTATTTACCCCGGGCAATATTGGTTAACACGTTTTTTGCATCTTCTTTGGTAAGATTTTTATACCCGAAAAGATAATTTAATATTTCTTTCATGATACTAGGATTTACAATTTATTCATGACTGAGCCAATTATTAATAATGGTTTCCCCGGTTTTTGTTAATACAGATTCAGGATGAAATTGAAGGCCTTTCACATCGTATGTCTGATGACGTAATGCCATAATTTCATTTTGTTCATTCGTGGCAGTAATAATCAATTCTTTTGGAAGATTATCCCGTTGTACCAGCCACGAATGGTACCTTCCTCCTTCGATTTGAGCAGGTAAACCTTTAAACAAAGGGTCTTCCCTGTCCTCTATAATAATGTTCGAGGCCACTCCATGATACACCCGTTCCATATTATGAAGGGTGCCCCCGAACACTTCTGCTATGGCCTGATGGCCAAGACAAACCCCCAATATGCTTTTATCGGGTGCATATTCCGCGATCAAATCTTTTGAAATACCTGCTTCGTCCGGAATTCCAGGGCCTGGAGATAATACAATTTTATCAAATTTAGCAATTTCTTCCAATTGAATTTTATCATTCCTGAATACTTCAACATTTACACCCGGGTATTTCTGAATATAATGAAACAGGTTGTAAGTAAATGAATCATAATTGTCAATAATCAGTACGTTCATGTGTTTATTATTATGTTAAGTGCTTATTTTATTTTTAAATATTTTGTGCCATGTTAATGGCATTCTTTAATGCCATCAATTTATTATTCACTTCCTGTAGTTCACTTTTTTCTTTTGAATCAGCCACGATACCTGCTCCAGCCTGGTAATACAATACATTGTCTTTCCCCATGAACGAGCGGATCATAATAGCCTGGTTTATGTCGCCATTCAGCCTGATATACCCGATACAACCACCATAATATCCTCTTGCCTTATTTTCGTAGAAATCTATGAGCTGCATGGCTTTATATTTAGGAGCACCCGAGAGGGTTCCAGCCGGAAACGAGTCGGCCATGATCTTAATCGAATTTGTATTCTTTTCAAGATCACCTGATACTTTAGACACCATGTGAATCACGTGTGAATAAAATTGTATCTCGCGGTATTTTTCGACCCTGACATTTTTTGTGGCCCTGTTGAGATCATTTCGAGCCAAATCAACCAACATGATGTGTTCCGAGTTTTCTTTCTCGTCACGGGTTAATTCTTCTGCCAATTGTTGATCTTTTTGATCATCCCCGGTTCGTTTAAATGTTCCTGCTATAGGATTTATAAATGCTTTATTATTGGCAACTTCTATTTGTGTTTCTGGTGATGAACCAAAAATTTTATAATCCCCGTAGTCAAAATAAAACAAATAGGGTGACGGGTTTATGGAGCGTAATGCCCTGTAAACATTAAAATCATCACCATTGTATTTTTGTGAAAACTGGCGTGATAATACGATTTGGAACACATCTCCACGATGGCAATGCTCTTTTCCTTTGGTCACCATTTCCATATATTCATCATCGGTCAAATTCGATGTTTCTTCGTCCAGTGGTTTAAATTTGTATGTTGCAAAGTTCCGGTTAAAAAGCAATGATTCAATTTTATTGAATTCTTCCTCATCCTGTTCATCATTAATGATATTGTCAATAATATATAATTCGTTCCGGTAATGATTTATGGCAATAATATACTTATAAAAACTATATCTTATTTCCGGAATTTTTTGCGATTGATATACTGAAGCATCCAATTCAATGTCTTCAAAATATTTCACACCATCATAGGTTGTATATCCAAAAATTCCATCAATTTTTACTTTTTCTTTTTTTTCTTTGAGTTGAAAAAGCTTAATGAAATCATATAACTTATCTGCAGCATTGTTATTATGATCTATCAGGGTTTCGGATTTTTGGCCATCCGGGAACGATTCATAAATCATGTAGTCTTCAATCATGAAAGTAGCCACGGGTTTAAGGCAAATAAATGAAAAACTGTTTTGATTGCTTTGATAGTCAGAACTTTCAAGCAAAAGGGCATTGGGAAATACATCTCTCATTTTCAGGTAAATATTTACCGGGGTAATGGTATCTGCCAAAATAGTTTTGGTGATTGTTTTAATTTTATAAGTCTTCATTTGTCTATAATTATTAATATTTTCAAATCTATTCATAAAAAAAGGCTCACCGTGATTCGGCAAGCCTTTAATGTATTTTGGGTAAAAAAATGATATGGCTATCCTGCTTCACGCTGAATTCGTAAGAACAAAATGTGCCACCACCATATTTTATTTATAATTGTCATATTTTATTTCTATATTGATACAAATATATTAAAAAAAAGTATCTTCCAACTATTTTTTAATTTTTTTTTATTCATTCAGATCATTTACTATTACAGCCTAAATCCAATTACAAGGATATCATCACGTTGGGTATACCCATCCATCCATTTATTTAACCTTTCATTCAGAATATTGTATTGCTGATCCATTTTTTCCTTATGTATATCATTTAATAATTGAATGAAGCGACCTGATTTTATTTTTTTACCATTTGCCCCTCCTGTTTGGTCAGAATAACCATCAGAAAACAAATAACAACACGTGCCTTTTTCAACAGGAAGTTCTTTTGTAGTAAATCGTTTTCTTCTTTTTACAAATGATTTACCTCCTATTGCAAAACGGTTTGCTTCAATAATTTTTAATTTATCATTGTAAATAACGACCATTGAATTCCTGGCCCCGGCAAAATATAATTTGTTTTCCTTTTTATCAATTTTACAGATTGATATATCCATTCCATCACCCGTGTCATTTTCTTCTTTTCCCTGTGTCAATGCATTTTTTACATGTCTATCAAGATGCTTTAAAATTTCATCGGGTTCGGTAATTTTCATTTCTTTTATTATTTCATTCAAAAGGGTGTTGCCAATCATTGACATGAATGCTCCCGGAACACCGTGTCCAGTGCAATCAGCAACAATTACAATGGTGTATTCTTTATTATCATTAAACCAATAAAAATCACCGCTCACGATATCCCTGGGTTTAAAAAGGACAAATGACTCGGGAAGTGCATTTTTAATCCCGGACCTAGGGGGTAAAATAGCATTTTGTATTCGCTGTCCATATTCAATACTTGAAGTAATATTTTTATTTTTTTGTTCGATTTCTTCTTTCTGTTGTCTTATTTCTTTGGTCGCCTGGTTCACTTTATTTTGCAATGCCCTTCGAGCGATTTCGATTCTCTTAATCCTAAAAAGCATGGCCCCCCATACCAATCCAACAATAATAATTACCGCGATTAAATAAAACCACCAACTTTTCCAGAATGGAGGAGCTATGGAAATTGGTATTTGAGTACCCGGGCTTACATTATTTAAAATATTTTTGGCTTTAATATGTAACGTGTAATTCCCGCTTGGAAAATATTGAAATTTAACCCTGTTATCTTTTGTCCATGTCGACCAATGCTCATCTAACCCTTCAACATAATAAATATATTCGATTTCATTTTCGCCTAAATAATAAGGTGTTGAAAAAATGAATTCTAAATAATTTTTAGCAAAAGGGATTTCGAGGCTGTCAACGAATAAATATGTCCCCGATTTTGTTTGAATCCCTTCAACATTTACATGATATGGCCTGTTTAAAATGGTTTTGTATCCTTTCGTGATTTTATAAATTTTATTATTGGAAATAACCCACATATTTTTATTCACATCAATCCAAATATCTTTAATGTCCTGAAAAAGAGGCAAAAAATTAGAGTAATTTTCATTTTCTTCATTTCCTGCTGAAAGATTCCGCCATTGATTGCCTTCATTGATCCATGTATACCCCTCCTCGTTTATAAGAATTTTTAAATTTTTGGTTGTATTTTTCAAGGCATATTCATTGCTTTTTATTAAACTATCATTGTAATGATATATCCCGGTATTAGAAAAAATCAATATTTTTCCATGCACCTTATCTACCTTGATTTCTTCTTTATATTTTGCATGTATATTAAACTTTTTTAATACTTCATTGATACTTCCATTTTTTACATCAATAACAAATACATAATTATCTGAACCTGCCCATATTTGATTTACATTTTCCTCGATAGAATAGACAGGAGCATTCAGATTTACATGTTTAATCACTTTCCATTTACCGTTCATGTTTTTAATCATTGAAATTCCTTCTTCATGTCCTATTAACACGCTATTCGGAAATATCTCAGATTTTTCAATGCAATTTACATATGTATCTTTTAAAACAGGCTTGCCAATGGTGCCAGACACGTTATATATTCCTATATTACTTGCAACCAATAATGATTGGTTGGTAGCTAACAATTGCTTGCACTTTGCATCGATATTTTTTACTTTTTTAAATATATAAGGGGTTGATTTTAATGCATATATTTTTCTTTGCATTTTAGATTCAAATACATCTTTTTGAAAAAGCTCAACAGAATCTTTATAATATTCAATTGTATAAGGCACCTTTTTGGTAAACATGAGCGTATCGCCATCAGGCACGTTTGAAGTATCTATTCCAAAAAATGATATATCAAAACTCTTGTGAATATTTTTCTTTATTTTATATTTTTTAATATATTCTTGTGTCGTGTGTTCTTTCTTAATATAATTTTTTACATCTTCAAATTTTTTAACTTTTGTCAGGTAATATACACCTTCACTGGTTGTAACATAAATTTTATCATTATAATGGGCTAAAGAATACAAGTTTCCTTCAATTCCGGGATACGCTGTAATGTTCGAAACGGGCAGGCTAATATCTGCACGCGTGATACCATATTCATGACATATCCACAATCCTCCCTGATTATCATTGCGCATCGCGAAAATTTCATCATCCGGCAGGCCACTCTGATAGCATAATATTTTCGTCTTTTCTCCTGTAAATTTATTAATGAATACACATCCTCCTGATAGCGTAGATATAACAATTTGTTTCCCGGGTAAATTAACTATTCCGGACACAATATTCGTAGATAAATAATCATGTACCGAATGTTTAAAAAGCTGTAATGAATGATTACTGATATTATAAATATTATTATTATTTGTAACAAAAAAAGACTTTTCTCCTGCCTGGCTTGACTTTAATATATATTCATCACGAGTAACACGAGATATTAAAATAAATTTATCTTGTTTGTATTGATGTAATCCTTTACCAGGGATATTAACATATACCTGGTCATTATTCACCAAAAAACCTGAAAATCCTTCTTTCACCGGGGATTTAATTTTATTTATTACTTGCCCGGATAAATCTGTTTGATATATTTTATCTCGTGTATAAAAAAAGATTGTTTTCCCGGAATGAGCGATGGCCGAAACCGCGTGGTTCGTATATATATTACCGGACAACTGATGATAGTTATATTTATTTTTAGTGTCTTTTTTCAACACGCCAAATCCTTTTCCTGTTCCAACATAAATATGATCAGGATTAAAAGGGGACAGGTATAAAGAATATGGCGAGTACGGGGTATCTATTAATTGCCAGAACGTTCCATTAAAAATAACAATTCCATAAATATTGGCAAAAAACATTCTTCCCCCGGCACCCTGTACTACATCAAAATATTCATGGTCAACCTCTAAAGGAACATCATAATTTTTAAAATAAAAATTACCTTCTTGCGAATAAATATATTGAAAGAATAAAAAGAAAATGATTATTAAAATGAAGCCACGAGAACTTTTTTTAATACATCTGCTTATATTAGCTGGTAATAATGTTTTTAAATAGTTCAAATTTGTTTGTTTTTTAAAAAAACATCTTTAAAGATAAGAATTTTAACGAATTTTTACACAAATTTACCAAAATTATTTAATATTGATATAATTTTGAAAAATTAAGATCTTATATAATATCAATTTTGTATTCATTCCTTAAAAAATATTGCCTGATTTCATGCATCGCTTTTCAAATGATGCTATTTACTTTTGAGCTAAATAGCCAGGGCATGTTGTTTTTGCATAAAATAAAAACCGTACATGTAAATGATACATCAAAAAACGATTCATTATTTGTTTCCGGCATGTATCACTTTGATCAGGAAAATTACAGGATGGCATTAAGCAACTTTTTAAACATCAAAAACACACACTTATCAAATGCCGAGTTATATTATAATATTGGTGTATGTTATATTTATTCATATCCAAAATACCAAGCTTTGCCTTATTTTCAAAAAGCCTACGAGCTTAAAAAAAATGTAAATGATAATATTTTCTATTATTTAGGATTATCACATCATATTAATGGCAATTTTAATGAAGCGATTAACTATTACTTTAGTTTTTTGTCCACGGCCACTAGCATAAATGAAAAATTTAACATTCAAAAAAAAATAGACGAATGTCAAAATGGACTATTATTTACCCAGGACACCTCGACCAGTTATATCATTGAAAATCTTGGAGATTCGGTAAATTCAGAATTGCCGGAATACAGGCCTGTTGTAAGTAATGACAACCGGAATATATATTTTACTTTGGCTAAACCTATCTATATAAAAAAAATTGATAAAGAAAGAGATTATGAAGATGTATATACTACATTTTTTGTAGATGGCCACTGGTCAAAACGAACCAAAGCAGATTTTGAACAAAAGGTATTGGGAAGTGAAGCGGTAGGAGGAGCATCAGAGGACAAAAGAAAATTGTTCATTTATGATGGCAGCAAAAATTTTGGAGACATTGTAATATTTGATTGGGATCAATATAAAATAAGAAAACAAAAATATTTACCGGAACGAATTAATACAATTTATAAAGAATCATCGGCTACACTCACCCGTGGAGAAGATACAATTTTTATTGTCAGTAGCCATCCAGACGAATCATTTGGCGGAAAAGACATTTACATGAGCGTAAAAAAAGAAGCAGGATGGGATGTGCCGGTAAATATTGGCCAGGTTATCAATACAAAATATGATGAAGATGCTGTTTATTATGATTCTGATACCAAAACATTATACTTTAGCTCGAAAGGACATAATACAATGGGAGGATATGACATCTTTAAATCTAAATTTGACAGAAAAAATAAACAATGGACTACTCCTGTAAACCTGGGGTTTCCAATTAATTCTCCTTCTGATGATCTCTTTTTTACATTCACGGGGGACAAACAGTATGCATATTTTTCATCTGTTAAAAAAGATACCCGTGGCGCCCAGGACATTTACAGGGTCCGGTTTAAACCTGAATCCAAACCGGTTATACTCACTGACACCGTCAAAACACTGGTAAAAGAAGATCAAAAGATAGATTTTTATAAAGTCAAAATCAATATAGATGATAACAATAAAAACAAAGAAAATATTGAAATAAACGTACCACGAGAATTAATTTTACCCCCAAGGGAACAATATGATATCCGTATTAAAAAGGATGAATAACACGTTCAGCTTGGCTTAATTTTTGCTTCTGAAAATAAAAAAATAATTAAAAAGCTAGTTTCTAAAAGAAGCTTCTTATTATTACATATTTATAGAAAATCAGGTACTATGTTTTTTATGCCATCACCATTGTAT
>CAYPTK010000114.1:0-8519 GCA_964413555.1 uncultured Bacteroidales bacterium
TTCGTCAAGCTGTTTTTTATCGTTATCATTCAGCCCGGTTTTCGAAAAGAGTAAATAAAAGTCATTCAACCCTTGCAATTTCAAGCCCTCCAGGGACTCTTCAATGAAATTTTTATGATATTCATCAATTATTTCTTTAACCACTTTATAGTCTTCTGCCCGTTGATTATCTTTTTTTAGTAATTCTTTTTTTTCTATGTACTCAAGTGTTTTTCCTTGCGGAATTAATTCGAAACGTATGGTTTTGGAAAGTGGATAATGATTTGTAAACGTTGAAAATAAATGCTGATTTTTCATTTTTTAAAATTTTAAATTAAACAATTTATATTGGATAGGCCAAAAATTAAATTCAAAAATACAATCCCTGTTTGTCAATGTCTGTCAATTATAAAAATTTTTCTAATTTAATAAATATTATATTCATTTCCATCGTATTGCTTCTTTAGAATACACCTACTAACATCCATAGACCTTAATCCATTCAATACCTTTTTTTACCTGCCCTCTGGCAGGCCTGCCAGGATTTGGGGATACAGCTTGTAGAATAGTAGTGATTTTAGACATTATATCCCTAAAACGGGTATCCAATCGCGATGTTCACCACGATATTTTCTCTTCTCCACAGGGCGTTGGAAAAGTTTATTTCGTCTATTACCCAACGTTGACGCTCGGGCAGGTGTGGTTTCCTGAGCGGGATGCCAATATCCAGTCGCAGCACGAAAAAACGGGGTGCGACACGGGCGCCTGTGCCAAACGAGACCGCCAGTTCCCCGAGAACATCATCGAGTGCAAATTGTTTGCTGCTGTTCTCTTTTTTCCCGCTCAGCCATACATTCCCTGCATCTGTAAAGAAAGCTCCTTTTACTACCCCGGCAATGGGAAACCGGTATTCCAGGTTGTTTTCCAGCTTGATGTCGCCTGTCTGGTCAAAAAAGTTTGCTTCTTCACCCGGGGCAAATGAACCAGGCCCTACAGAACGGAACGGGAAGCCGCGGAGACTGCTGGCGCCACCTGCATAAAACTGCCTCGTGTAAGGCAGGGTGGTAGAATTGCCATACGGGAACCCGGCCCCTGAATACCATCGGTATATCAGCTTGTTCTTTTTATTGATGTTAACATAAACCCGGGTGTCAAGATAGGCACGGGCGTATCGCGAAAAGGCAATGCCAAATAACGTGTTAGATGATCCCCCGCCAGATAGCAGGTTGGCAGCAAATTGAGCTGCATTTCCTGCCAGCTCTACATTTACATTAAAATAATAATTGAATGCCCGCTCTTTTTTGATCTTGTCATTAAAGGTGTAATCGTATTTCAGGCTGGTAATCAGCTGTTCTTTAAAACTCTCGCGGATGTATTCATTCTCGTTCAATATTTGTTGAAATGCAGAAGAGGTATTGAACACGTTTGTATATGTTAATGAAAACGGGGTAAGGTGATGAAATCGTGTTTTTGTTTCTTTCCATTGATACCCGGATGAAAAATTGGCATTGTGCAATGTAAAAAAGCCCGTCCTGTCAAGGATGTTAAACCCTGCTTTGAAATTTGTACGAGGGGGATATTCGCGTGAAAGAAACCGGTTCAAGTCAATGAACGGGAATATGATTTTCGGAACGGATAATTGACTGTTGAACCCGGCTTCGTATGAGTTTAACCCTTTTGTTTCCTGGGCCAGCTGGGTCTCGAACCCGGCATTCACCTGGATGCTGAAATTCTCCGCGCCCCTGAACAGGTTCCGGTCATTGAAGACAACCATGATTCCCGGGCCCGTGAAGTCGTTTGATTTTGTTTGTGCCTGAATTTCCAGCCGCAGGGAGCGAGGCAGCGCTTTGGTCAGGAATATATCCACGTTCAATAAACGTGTTTCATCAATAATGGTATCATTGAATTTAATATTGACAAATTTGAAAATTTTCAACCCGGTCAGCTTGTTCATTGTTCGTTGGTAGTCGCCCCTCGTGTATATTTCGCCCTGTTTAAAAAATACGGAACGTGTCAGCAGTTCGTGCCGGATGTAATCGCTTTCCCCGATGATCCTGATGTCATTGTATACAGCGGTGTCATCTTGTTTTATTTCTTTTTCCAGTGAATACCCCGGGTACACGTGTATGGAGTTGATCTTATATGCATGGTGTGCCTGTTCAGGAATGTCCTTTTTGAGCGTGACGTGGATCACGACTTCTTTTTTTGCATTATTGCTATCCACTTTAAATAAGATGTAATCGGGCCTGAAATAATAATACCCTTTATCTTTTAACTCTTCATCAACCCGTTGGCGTTCTTCTTTTAGCACGGCCAGGTCATATTGTTCGCCTTCCTTTATTTTAGATTTTCCGGCTGTCTGCCGGATCGCCCGGGTTATCGCGCTGGCAGTGTCAGGATATATCACGTCTTTTATCGTGAAAGGAGTATGGATTTTGAATGCATAAAACACCTTCATCTTTTGGTTTTTCGGGCGCTCCATTGTATCTGTACTGGCATGAAAATACCCTTTGGAGAACAGGTAGTTTTTCATACGTTTCATGCTTCGTGCAGTGGCTTGTTCATTATATACCACTGGTGGTTCCCCGGCCTTTGTCTGAAGCCAGTGCCTAAACCCCGAGTCGGGCACGTTTTTCCCGGCCAGGTTGTACATGTATAACTGAAACGGGATGATGCCCAAAAATTTATTATTCGGCTCCTGGATGATGAATTTTTTTAAATCCTGTTTGATGGATAATTCCTTTAAAAAACCAGCTGAATCAATATGTATGTTGGCTTTTTTATATAAATATTCCTCATTGTCCAGCAATTTGGTGGTGCTGCACGAGTGTAACAGTATCGCGCATGTTAACAGGTTTATTATTTGGTGAACGTGTTTCATGAGGTTATTTGTTTAACGGGAACGTGTAAAGTTGAAGAGTTGAAAGGGGTAAGGGCTGAGGTACGAGGCGAGAGGATATGTCTTTGGTTTAAATTCAGGCGCTTCGGTTGTTGTGGTACAGGTTTCATTATTGGTTTATTTGTTTGTTATACATCGTTTAATCTCTTTTGTCTTCTCTTCTTTTAAGTGAAGCAATTCTTTTAATTTTTTTGCAAGTTTGATGACATTGGGCACCCCGGACCCGAGCGTGTCATAGGTGTCAACAAGTAAAATTATTTTCCCGGGAGTTGTTTCAGCAAATTTTTCAAACGCGGTATATTCATATAAGTCAGTATAGAGCCCCGGGTGGGCATTAATCATGTTCATGTTTATATGTTTAATACTTTTTCATGTTTAACTGCAAATGTTGTTCCAAATTCAAGTAGTGTTTGTTCCATCATGACACTAGCGGGTCTTGTTATCAAACGTTATGATCCCTCCCGGCTTTAACCCCCCGCGGGTTTCAGCATAAACCCCGGGCAATCCCCGGTAGGTGACATAAAACAACAAATAAGGGTGCCCTGAACAGTCAAAAGCAATTGAATAAATATTAAAAATAAAAAAAACAGGATGCAATCATACAAAAAATCATTGGGATAAATGAATTATTTCGTTTAATTTTGCCCTGATTACAGTCAAAATAAAATACAATGATTATAACATTTCCGGATAATACGCGAAAGGAATTTGACAAGGGGGCCACGCCTATCGAGATCGCTCGGGATATAAGCCCCCAACTGGCAAAAGAGGTATTAACTGCTACAGTGAATGATGAATCGTGGGACGCGACAAAGCCCATAGAACAGGATGCCCGGATCACTCTTCATAAATTTGATGAAGAAGGCAAACATGCTTTTTGGCATTCATCAGCGCACCTGTTGGCAGCAGCATTACAGCAATTGTATCCCGGGATTAAATTTGGTATCGGGCCGGCGATTGAAAACGGGTTTTATTATGATGTTGACACACCGGAAGGCACGGCCATCACGGAAAAGGATTTTCCTGTTATTGAACGTAAAATGCTTGAAATTGCCAGGGAAAAGCATCCCTTTGTCAGGACAGAAGTGAGTAAAGAAGAAGCACTTCAACATTATACTGAAAAAGGAAATGAATACAAGGTAGAATTGATTGAAGAACTTGAAGAGGGAACCATTACATTTTATCGCGTCAAAGATTTTACTGATCTTTGCAAAGGCCCTCATTTACCTGATACAGGGAGTATAAAAGCCGTGAAAGTATTAAGTACAGCCGGTGCTTTCTGGCGGGGAGATGAACACAATAAACAACTCAACAGGATATACGCGATTTCATTTCCCAAGAAAAAATTACTGGATGAATACCTTGAAAACCTGGAAAAAGCCAAAGAACGGGACCACCGGAAAATAGGTAAAGAATTAGGCCTTTTCACGTTTTCACGAAGAGTAGGGCAGGGGCTTCCATTATGGCTCCCCAAAGGAGCATTGCTCCGGGAAAAATTGGAGGGGTTCCTCAAGAAAGTCCAGTTTCAATATGATTATGAACAAGTGATCACACCACATATTGGACAGAAAGAGCTATATGTTACATCGGGCCATTATACCAAATACGGTGAAAGTTCCTTTCAGCCCATACATACACCGGATGAAAGCGAGGAGTTTTTGTTAAAACCAATGAATTGCCCGCATCATTGCGAGATTTATAAGTCCACCCCGCGTTCTTATAAAGACCTTCCAATACGGTATGCTGAATTTGGTACGGTATACAGGTATGAACAGAGTGGTGAATTGCATGGCCTGACACGTGTAAGAGGTTTTACACAGGATGATGCCCATATTTTTTGCAGGACTGACCAGCTAAAAGATGAATTTGTCAAAGTCATTGATATTATTCTTTACATTTTTAAAGTGTTAAACTTTAATGATTACCAGGTCCAAATATCTTTACGCGACCCCGATAAATTTGAAAACTATATCGGCAATGAAGAAAACTGGGAAAAAGCTGAAAACGCCATTCTTGAAGCCACCGAGAAAAAAGGATTAAAAGCCAGGGTTGAATATGGTGAAGCTGCATTTTACGGGCCAAAACTTGATTTTATGGTAAAAGATGCCCTGGGCCGGAAATGGCAGTTGGGAACCATACAGGTCGATTATAACCTCCCGGAGCGGTTTGATCTTGAATACATAGGAAGTGATGATCTAAAACACAGGCCGGTCATGATTCACAGGGCCCCGTTCGGGTCATTGGAACGGTTTGTTGCTGTACTGATAGAACATACAGGCGGAAAATTTCCATTATGGCTGTCTCCTGAACAGGTCATTATATTGCCAATCAGCGAAAAATTTCATAATTATGCAAAAAAAGTTGCGCGGTTGTTAGATAATTCCGATATTCGCACACAAATTGATGAACGAAGTGAAAAAATCGGGAAAAAAATACGTGACAGTGAGTTAAAGAAAATACCTTTTTTACTTATTGTTGGTGAAAAAGAAATGAATGAAAATACTGTATCAGTAAGAAAACATGGAGAAGGAGATAAAGGGCCCATGGAATTGCAGAATTTTATTAATTTTGTAACCAACGAGATTCAGGAATCAATAGAAAATAATTAATTAATTAATTTAAAAAAATAAAGATTATCAAAAAGAAAGGAGGGTTAATTATAGGTAAGAAGAAACAATCCAGGATTGAACCGAAGCACAGGGTAAACAATAGGATTAAAGCAAAAGAAGTAAGGCTGGTGGGAGATAATATCCCCAAACCCGATGTATATCCTATAGAAGAAGCTTTACGCATGGGTGATGAAATGGATTTGGATTTGGTTGAAATATCATCAAAATCAGATCCTCCTGTATGCAAATTGATAGATTATGATAAATATATCTATCAGGAAAAGAAAAAGCAAAAAGCGATCAAGTCCAAAGCAAGCAAATTAACAACTAAAGAAATTAGATTTGGCCCGCATACAGAGGAACATGATTACAATTTCAAATTAAAACATGCTCAAAAGTTTTTAAACGAAGGTTCAAAAGTAAAAGCATATGTTTTTTTTAAAGGAAGAAGCATCGTTCACAAAGACAGCGGAGAAATATTATTGTTACGCTTTGCCCAGGATTTACAAGATATATCAAAAGTAGAACAAATGCCTAAATTAGAAGGCAAACGTATGATACTTTTTCTTTCACCAAAATCAGTGAAAAAATAATTAATATTCGATTAAAATAAAATATTTAATAAAATGCCAAAACAAAAAACCAAAGCAGGAGCTAAAAAACGGTTTAGCTTTACAGGATCCGGCAAAATAAAGATGAAACATGCATTTAAAAGCCATAAATTAGGCCATAAATCAAACAAACGCAAAAGAAACCTTGGCCAGAGTACTACCATTTCTCCTGCAGACGAAAAAAATGTAAGAACTTTATTAGGTAAATAAATTTCATTATTTTATAAACCAGGGTGTATGAGCTGAAAGATCCAAATATTCTATTTGGGCGCTTTGCATCCAAAAAATCAAATAACAATGCCACGAGCAACAAATTCAGTAGCTTCTAGAAAAAGAAGGAAAAAAATTTTAAAAGAAACAAGAGGTTTTTTTGGTGCCAGGAAAAATGTTTACACTGTTGCCAAAAATGCTTATGAAAAAAGCCTGGAATATTCCTACAGGGATCGCAGACAAAAAAAACGTGAATTCAGAAAATTGTGGATACAGCGTATCAACGCGGGTGTAAGACTTTATGGTTTGTCATACTCCGAATTTATTGGAAAGTTGAAGAAAGCAAATATTGATCTTAACAGGAAAACATTGGCAGAACTTGCAATGAATGACCCCAAAGCATTCGAAGCTATTGTCAAAAAAGTTATTTCTTAATATTATAGTCTTTGTCCATAATATCAGTGTACGGGCTATAAAATAAACTTATTAGTGTTTGTCCATAATGTCCGGTAACTTTTTACGCTTGCCCCAAAATTGCTCATTTATACCAGTAAACTACGCGTTTCGGGGCTTCACGAGCCTCGTTATCGAACATCATGATCCAAACACTTGACTTTATAGACGGGCATTTATTAGATAAGGGAGTTATCTTTCATTGTGGGAGGGTAACTCCTTGTATTTTTTAATAAACACGCGCTCAATATATGGCGTATTCATTAACAAAAATTTTAAAAAGTAAACAATGAAAATAGCATTAATCGGGTATGGTAAAATGGGGCAGGAAATCGAAAGAATTGCCATTGAAAGAGGACATGAGATTGGGCTTATTATTGATATTGATAACCGGCCTGATTTGAATCCTGAGAAACTTGAACAAATTGATGTTGCCATAGAATTTACCATCCCTTCTGCTGCAATTGATAATTTTAAGGATTGCTTTGAAGGCAATGTCCCGGTTGTAACCGGAACTACCGGTTGGTCAGATCGCTTTGATGAAATAAAAACGATATGTGAAACCCGGCAAAAAGGCTTGTTTTTTGCCCCGAATTTCAGCCTCGGCGTGAATATCTTTTTTAAATTAAGTGAATACCTTGCTAAAATAATGGGCCAACTAGACGATTACGATTTGGATATCACTGAAACACATCATATTCATAAAAAAGACGCGCCGAGTGGTACTGCCATTAAACTTGCTGATGATATATTAAAGCATATCAAACGAAAAACAAGTTGGGAACTTAGTGACGGGGAAGTTCAAAAGGATGCCCTTAAAATTAAAGCCATCAGGGAAAATAATATCCCGGGAATCCATACCATTCATTATGAATCGATGGTAGATGATATTATAATTACACACAGTGCCAAAAGCAGGAAAGGGTTTGCACTGGGGGCAGTTTTAGCGGCAGAATTCATGAAAGGAAAGCAAGGGGTCTATGATATGAATGATTTACTCCAAATATAAATTCCATTGCTTTACAGGCCATCCTATAATGATTAAAAAAAGAATCAGGAAATACATTCAATGTGGAATTCTACATGCAATTTATCTATTGTTTGTAATATGGATTAATAATGTATGGTTATTGCTTCCATATCTTCTAATCATTGATGCCTGTTTTACTAAATTCATAAACTGGTCTTTTTTAAATCATGCATGGATAACCAAAAACAAAAAGGCCATTGGAACAGTCACCCCGGTTGTCATTGCTTTTTTGGCCGCGTTCTTTGTGAAAACTTTTTTTATTGAACCCCATGTCATCCATTCTTCATCTATGGAAGAATCATTATTTCCCGGTGACTTTGTTTTGGTCAACAAGGTGTCGTATGGGCCGCTAATCCGCGTTACAAAAGCAAGTAAACCGTTTGTAAACGGGACAAAATTTTGCAAAACCCGTGAACACCTGTATAGTAACCCGCGATATAAACGATTGGGTGGTTCCGGAGATATTCAATACAATGATGTCATCGCGTTTTATTATCCGCTGGGAGATTCTGTTTTACAGAACCATCCTTCTGTAAACTATTACTCTATCCGAAGAGAAAAAGGAAATGAGTATATTGACAGCAATGATTTTGAAGTTATTCACAAGAAGTTACATCAGCGGCAAAGCTATATAAAAAGATGCGTTGGTTTACCCGGTGACACGATTGAAATAAAGCATGGAAACCTGTTTGTAAACGGGATAAAACAGGAGAAAATCCCCTCCCTTC
>CAYPTK010000115.1:0-8516 GCA_964413555.1 uncultured Bacteroidales bacterium
GAACAACCGTCTAAAAAGATTAATGGAAATACGGGCACCTGAAGTAATCCTCAGAAATGAAAAACGAATGCTCCAGGAAGCCGTGGACTCCTTATTAGATAATTCAAGGAAATCTAATGCAGTTAAAACAGATGCTAACAGGCCGCTCAAATCATTGAGTGATTCATTGAAAGGAAAACGCGGACGCTTCCGTCAAAACCTTTTAGGAAAACGTGTTGACTATTCTGCCCGTTCTGTAATTGTAGTAGGGCCTGAACTGGATATGCACGAATGCGGACTTCCAAAGGACATGGCAGCAGAACTATATAAACCCTTTATTGTAAGAAAACTTATTGAAAGAGGAATTGTAAAAACTGTCAAGTCAGCCAAAAAAATTGTTGACAACAGGGATCCGGTTGTATGGGATATATTGGAAAACGTGTTAAAAGGACACCCGGTCCTTCTTAACCGTGCCCCAACCCTTCACAGACTGGGAATACAGGCATTCCAGCCTAAACTTGTAGAAGGAAAAGCCATTCAAATCCACCCGTTGGTGTGTACACCGTTTAATGCCGACTTTGATGGTGACCAAATGGCCGTGCACGTACCCCTTGGCAATGCAGCCATACTGGAAGCACAATTATTAATGCTATCATCTCAAAATATTTTAACCCCTGCCAATGGTTCTCCTATCACGGTACCATCACAGGATATGGTATTAGGACTCTATTACCTGACCAAAGAGAAAAAAGGAACCGAAGAAGAACCCGTGAAAGGTGAAAATTTCATTTTCTATTCTCCCGAAGAAGTAAAAATAGCTTTTAATGAAGGGAAAGTAAATATACATGCCATCATAAAAGTCAAACTAAATATTAAAGAAGGGGACAAAGAAGTAGAAAAATTGGTTAAGACCACTGTTGGGAAAGTATTATTCAATGAATATGTTCCTGAAGAATTGGGGTATATCAATGAAACTCTTACCAAAAAATCCCTCAGGGAAATCATTGGAAATGTTTATAAAGTTGCAGGAAACAAAAAATGTGCTAAATTCCTCAACGATATCAAAAATATAGGGTTTGATATGGCATTCCAGGGTGGCTTATCGTTTAATATTGACGATGTAATCATCCCTGCAGAGAAAACAGAATTGGTTAACGAAGGATACGAGCAGGTAGAAGAGATCATGAACAACTATAACATGGGATTGATCACGAACAATGAACGATACAACCAGATTCTTGATATCTGGACACATGTAAACACGAAGTTGACAAATATTCTGATGAACCAGCTCATCAAAGATAAAAACGGGTTCAATCCTATATACATGATGATTGATTCCGGGGCAAGGGGGTCAAAAGAACAAATCCGGCAGTTATCCGGAATGAGGGGATTGATGGCCAAACCTCAAAAATCAAGTTCCATGGGGGCAGAAATTATCGAAAACCCCATTCTTTCTAACTTTAAAGAAGGATTATCTGTTCTCGAATACTTTATTTCTACACACGGTGCACGAAAAGGACTTGCTGATACTGCACTGAAGACTGCTGATGCCGGTTATCTGACACGACGATTGGTTGATGTTGCACAAGATATTTATATAACAGAAGAAGATTGTGGGACATTACGAGGGATACTGGCCAAAGCAATCAAGAAAAATGAAGAAGTTGTTGAATCTCTTTATGACAGAATTTTAGGTAGAACTGTTGTACATGATATTTATCACCCGCTTACCGGTGAACTGATCATCAGTTCCGGACAGGAGATCAATGAAGATATAGCACACGAGGTTGAAGAATCGCCCATTGAAGAAATTGAAATCCGGTCTGTACTGACATGTGAAACAAAAAAAGGTGTATGCGCGAAATGCTACGGCAGAAATCTTGGATCTGGAAGAATGATCAGGCAAGGAGAAGCAGTAGGCGTAATCGCTGCCCAATCAATCGGTGAACCCGGTACACAGCTTACTCTAAGGACATTCCACGTTGGAGGGACCGCTTCCAATATAACTGAGGCTTCCAATATTACTTCCAAATATGACGGCATTGTTGAAATTAGTAGCCTGAAAACAATCCAAAAGAAAGATGAAGAAGGACATGTTTTTGACGTGGTAATCGCCCGGATGGCTGAAATGAAAATCATTGACAAAAACACCAATATTGTCCTTTCCACACACACCATACCTTATGGATCAAGACTTTATATCAACAATGGAGATGAAGTTAAAAAAGATCAGCTCATTTGTGAATGGGACCCATATAACGCTGTATTAATTAATGAAGTAGAAGGATATATTTCATTTAAAAACGTGATCGAATCGATTACCTACAGGGAAGAATCCG
Organism: uncultured Bacteroidales bacterium; assembly: GCA_964413555.1. Taxonomy (GTDB): domain Bacteria; phylum Bacteroidota; class Bacteroidia; order Bacteroidales; family JBBRXJ01; genus CAYMKE01. Next base: position 2,322 of record CAYPTK010000115.1, read on the forward strand.
ATGAACAAACAGGATATAAAGAAAAAGTAATCATTGAAACAAAAGACCGTAAAAAGAATCCTGAAATTCAAATTCTCAAAAACAAAAAAGATAAGGAAGTATTGCGGACTTACAACATGCCTGTTGGCGCTCACCTTGCAGTCAATAACGGGGATTATGTACACGAGGGTGATATATTAATTAAAATTCCGCGTGCTGTTGGTAAATCCGGTGACATCACGGGTGGCCTTCCACGGGTAACAGAATTATTTGAAGCCCGTAATCCTTCAAATCCAGCTGTAGTCTCCGAAATTGAAGGAGAAGTTTCATTTGGGAAGGTTAAAAGAGGAAACCGTGAAATCATGGTGAAATCAAGGACAGGTGAAGTTAAAAAATATCTTGTCCCCCTTTCAAAACAAATCCTCGTGCAGGAAAATGATTATGTAAGGTCAGGGATGTCATTATCTGATGGTGCTGTAACACCTGAAAACATATTGGCCATACAAGGCCCGACAAAAGTACAGGAATATATTGTAAATGAAATACAGGAAGTGTACAGGTTGCAAGGTGTGAAAATCAATGATAAACACTTTGAAGTCATCGTGCGCCAGATGATGCGTAAATTTGAAATTGAAGACCCGGGAGACACCAAATTCCTCGAAAAACAATTGGTAAATAAAGAAGAATTCCAGAATGAAAATGATTGGATTTACAATAAAAAAGTAGTCACTGATGCAGGCGATTCACCTTCTCTTAAAATAGGCCAGGTAATTTCGGCCAGAAAACTAAGGGACGAAAACTCCATACTTAAACGTAAAGACTTGCGTCCGGTTGAAGTAAGGGATACAGTACCTGCTACATCAAGACAAATCCTTCAAGGTATCACTAAAGCAGCATTACAGACAGAAAGCTTTATTTCTGCCGCTTCATTCCAGGAAGCCAGAAAAGTACTCAATGAAGCTGCTATTAATGGAAAAATAGATTATCTGAATGGATTAAAAGAGAATGTCATTGTTGGACATAAGATCCCTGCAGGAACCGGTTCCAAGATTTATGATAATATCGTGGTGGGCTCGAGAGAAGAGTATGAGCAACTAACATCCGGGAAAAAAAGCAAGGAGAAAAAAGAAACCGATGATAAAAAAGAAAAAGAAGAAAGTATACATAAATAATTAACCGGAGTTTATGGAACAAAAAAATCAACAACAAGAAGGACAACAAGTAAATATTGAACTTAGCGAAGAAATCGCTCAAGGGATATATTCTAACCTTGCAATCATAACACATTCTTCTTCAGAATTTGTAGTTGATTTCGTGAGGATAGTACCAGGAATCAACAAAGCCAAGGTCAAATCCAGGATTATTTTAACTCCAGAACATGCCAAACGGTTAATGAATGCCCTGAATGATAATATAAAGAAGTTTGAATCAATGAACGGGCCCATAGATGATTCAAAAGCTTCGGGTGGCGAAGGAAAAATTCCTTTTAATTTTGGAGGGCCAACCGCGCAGGCATAATTTTTTGAAGCATTATCCCGATGATAGTGCTTCAAAAAAATTTATTGTCTATAAAAAACCCTGGAAATTTTGACGCGAAGGAATTCTTAGAAGCACCCTTAAATTAAAAATTTGCCCTAACCTGAACATTCCCCTGGTGAAAGAAAAGATTATTTTTTGTCTTTCTTCCTTCATAAGAAATCAGGATTTCGATAACACTTGTCACAGATTGTTGGAAACTGAATTGCCAGGTAAAATTATTACCCGGCAATAAACCTTCAAGCATCTCATAAGCTACCGGTGTATTTACTGTAAAAGGAAATTTGATATTGATATAATCTATGCCCCCACTTAATTTTCCATCTTTCTTTGTATGATATCTTATATTGGTCCCAACATGATGTTGGACAGACCATTCATCTCCCCGAATATTGTTTTTATCAACATATTGATAGTTAAATGTAACCATGACACTGTTCACGGGTTGATATTCACAAGTAAAATCACTACCCGTGTTATGCAATGTATAATTCTTAGAATCAAAATACTCTGATTCTACAGAGCTGACTTTATCATTAAGCTGATTTTCAAATACCAGTTTATCATTAACATCCCATTTCACTTGCAATTGATTCAGCGTATTTTGCTTTGTATTAAATCCATTCAGTAATAATTCCTTATTCCTGCTCTTATTGTAATAGTAACCAAGTGTCCAATTCTTTGCCGAATAATTTAAATTATTTCTAAAAGACACGCTGTTACTTACCAATACCGAGTCTTCGTATGCATAAAAAGGATTGAACGCGTCAATTAACTCCTCTCTCGTGTTTTTATTTATGATCTTATATGCAAAATGTTCAGAAAATCGTGAAATAAATTTTTTAATTCCTGATGGAGAATCCCACGATTGGGAAGGTTTAATTCTGATTACCTGATTAAATTGATTATTAAATGTTTGAACATATTCATCAGTGGGAAGTGATACCCTGATGTATTCTCCCATGTCTTTAAAACTCTCTTTCTCAAACTCATCAAGGTCTTTGGCCCCATCTTCATCATAATCTTTCCATATATATAATCCCTGCCCTCTCCCCACTTTAATGTATTCATATCCTGTCCGGGATTCAAGTCCGGAACCTGCTTCAAATAAAGTTGAAAAGAACAACATCCCCCGAAAAATTTGTATATTATGCTGCATCCTGGTGAGTAATGAATTTCCGGTATTGTTTTCTTCATTGCTTGGCTTATAAAATTCCGGTACACGGTATTTCATATTGGCTTTGAAGGTATGAGCAGGATTTTTAAGAAGGGCAAGACTGGCAGCATATTCTTCTCCCCTGCTGGATCGCCGCATCTCGTCATGGTATGGCAAGTAATCAACCCTGTTTGAATAACTGATTCTATATTGATTGGCTGATGTATCATGAGAAGTAATAAATGCACCATATTTATGGTAAAAGAAACTATTTGACACCAGGCTGTCATTCAACGTGTACCATCTATTATCTTCCGATTCATCTTTCAATCCAAAGACCATAAAAGGAAATGCCCTTGATAATGTCGCATTATATCTTAAAAATGAAGTATTATGCAATTCCGAACGCGTTTCGAGGTAACTTCCGTTTGCATCAAATGAAAAATTATTATACGATAAATCTGCATTAAAAGCAGTCTGAATACCGGTATATTCATCCTGCCTGTTAACCATGCTTGTTTTTAAAGAAGCATTGCCAAGATTATCATGCATGAAAACCACTCCCAAATGTTCCATGTGCTCGTTTACATCAGGTTCTGCATTGTCAACATTCCAGTCCCGTTCAAATTCAATTTCACGATATCTTTCAGGAGCACGGAAATAGCGATTGATCAATTGATAACCACCTTCTGCATTGAATCGCGCTGAATTGGATAATTTAAACTGTTTATTCAGCCTGTATTGTAAGGCAAATCCTTTATTATCTTTTTGATCCAATGATGAGAAGGTGTTCATATCCTGGTTACTCAGTGCCAGTTCAAAAGATGAGCTAAAACTTTTAGATATTTGCTGTTCACCGCCGATAGTGATTAATTGACGTGTTTTAGGTGTAACAAGTGTCCTGGTGTAAGTGTAATCTCCTCTTGATTGTCCGTCAAGCGGTGCAATCCATTGAAAGACCCTGCCGTTTGCAGCACTTTGAATCAGCCGGTAATTCCCGTTGTTCTCCCCTACATACCTGAAACCTACCCGGTACCTGTTGCTGTCGGAATTGGTTGAATATACAAAAATGGTATAGGTTTTATTTCCTGTATTCGTATCCTTTTTTATATATAACACGCCATCATCATCCTGTTCTGCCGTGTCTACATTGGGCACAACAGCCATGTCAATGCTGTCTCCTACCCGGGCCATAATATCTTTATGCCCGGCTGTTAAATCTTGTTGGAGTGTTTGATTTTTGGCATCACTTTCACTATATACATTCACCCAATAGTTACCGGATGAAGTATGCAGATGGTGGCCGCTATGTACAATAAACCTCGTGTAGCTTCTTTGGGAATAAAGGTATTCTACTATAATCCGCTTATCTTTGGTAATGAGATGGTTGGTAGTAAATGTAATTTCCGCGGTATTATAATTAATCACGTAATCATTTTCTTCCCCCCGATGCATTAATATTCCATCAATATAAACTTTTTCAGACCCTGCCAGGATTATGATGCCGGTCTCGCCATTTTGTCCTCTCAATCGGTAAGGGCCCTGGTTACCTTCCCTGCCTGTAAATTTATACCGTGTATATTTTCCCTTGGAAATAGCTCCTGTAAATGATGAATGTAATGTATCTTTCTTATTTTCATTCAAATAAAAAGAACGCTCAAATTGGCCGCCAAGCATTTTTTTGTCAAATCTCATGAATTTGCCGGTTGATGCCTTTAATTGCAGGTCTCCAAATCTCAAGTGCGTATTATCATTGTATAACGAGATAAACACCCTGTCGAAATCCTGAATTTGCTGGGTATAACCATCGGGTTGTATAGGAATGTTTTTATCTGTAATGGCTGCAGAAATATTAAATTCATCGGAAATGGCACCGGAAAGCTGAAGATTCAGATTTGAATTGACAAAAACATTTTGGTTATTGCCCACGCTAATCCCTCTAGTGATATTACCCCGTGTATCAAGTTGTTTTGAATGTGCAAAATCCTCTAAAAAAGTAGTTGACGTTTTTGCACGGGAGAATCTGAACGTTTCCGGGCTGTCAAAATGATACTTCCCAGGGTCTTTATGATAGTATTTTTTTGTCAAACGAACATCAAAGACATGATAATCCACATGAATCGTTTGATTTAACAGCGAGGAATCAGGTACAATCAATGCTTCATCATAATTTAATGAATATAATGAATCGGGTATCACGGTATGATCCTGACTATAAAATATAATGGCCCCGGGAATCATACTCATGGTGTCAACGCGAACCGTGTCATCATGAAGATAAAGCGTCTTTGACCTCCGGGCATCAACTGATTGGCCATGTATCTGAATATTAAACACGAACGATATAACAATAAAAATATAATTAATGTTTTTCAAATATCTATTTATTTTAATAAATATTGACAGGTTGAATAAGTTCTTTAATTATAACGTAATGATCCCAAAAACGTGTTTATATATATAATAAAAATTACAATAATATATTAACTGTTCATTTATAATTTTGGGGTATTTTAAAATGAACACCAGCTGTAATATAAAAGGGTTCGCGGGTAAAAAAAGCATTGTCTTTATTTATTAAAACAAAAGAATACCCCATTTGGATTACAGGCTTAATTAATTGAATCCCCATTTTCACGGTCAGGGCAGGCTCTATGACCGGATAATAGTTCCCTGAACCGGTAATATCCGGTGAGGGATTGGTAATGCTTAATACTCCAAACCTGCCAGAAAACCCAATCTCGAATCCCGGGTTGACCATTCCAATTGCAGGTTGAATAAAGATTTTGTTAATATCACTAAAACCACTAATATAGTGCGATTTAAAACTATAACTTTCAATTACTCCGATCCCGTATACACCAAATATCTCGAACCGGTATTTTACATTAAATGGATAATAATACCCGATTCCTGCTTCTATATATTGATGCTTATGATGTTCCGTTTTAAGTGTCCCTCCCCTGGCGCTCAAATTCCCGTTTAACATCAATCCAAAATGTTTTATAGGGCTATAAGCAGCCTGGACGTCGGCTCCACTTGCTCCGACAGTAGCCTTTGCCTGAAATTCATTCGCTTTGCTTAATAACGGGGTGTTCGCTTTGCTTGGAATATAATCCTCTGCACATCCTGCTATAACAAGTATAAAAATCAAATAAACCAATCGTAATAAATAATCTTTCATGAGCTTATATTTTTTAGTAAAAAATAAGACCCTCTAAAAGGATTTGTAAAATCATCATATCGTCACATATAAATTTGATCCAATAAGACGATTATATTTACGATGAATTCATTTAAAAAGTTTTGATTTTCATGAATAATTCTATTACAAATATAGAAATTTTATTATTGAAATAAAAAAATATTAATATAGATTTAAGATTTACTTAACTTACTCTTAATATTTAAAGAGCGTATAATATGTTTTATGGTATTCACGAGATCGCTTTGCTAAGTTCTCGAATACTCTAGTGTCATGTCACACCTGATATAACGCCCCAAGTTTCGATCTTATTCGTTTT
>CAYPTK010000116.1:0-3662 GCA_964413555.1 uncultured Bacteroidales bacterium
GCTTAGGCGCCTTGCATCTGCACAAAGCTAATGGTATGAATGTTCCGGGTTAACATAAGTTACACTTATAATGCGAAGAACCGAGCCATGACAATAAAAAATTAACCCACACGCTGATGATTATAACAAGGTACATCAGCGTTGTAGTTGCAAACTACGCCAAGCAGTCGTTGTCCGTAGCGTCCTCGCTACGGACTTTATAAATAAAAAAACTTATACAAAAAACCTAAGGTGGACAAGCCCCAACCAAACAAATAACAAATCTCAAAATACAAATAACAACTAAACTGAGTGAGCTCACGAACACATTATATTTGTGAGTAAAAAATATTTTTTAAATAATAATACGTTTTCCAAGGGCTATGGATAATTCTTTTTTCTTTTCTGAAAGCAAAATGAATTGTCGTTGCAATTCAGGAATATTATCAAACTGTTTATCGTCCTGGGCTTTTTTTAATTTATCCCTGATATTATCAAGTGCAGCCAGGATTTTCCTGTTTTTATAGGCTAAGACAGATTCGTATACAATCTTTTCTAATTTCATATCTTCTGTTTCGATATAATTTTCATGCCGTCTCCAGATGTTACTAAGAGTATATCCAGATGTGAATATCCGCGCTGATAATTTGCTGATTTCCTGGTCAGGATGATTAATAAACTCCCGTGGTTCAATGTTTTTCTTATTTTCTTTCGTGAATTGTTTAAATATCTCAAAAATTTTCCTGCATCCCTGGTGTTCAAATTCTATTTCATCTTCTTCAATCAGTTCTCTTATTATATAGTCCTTCACGGTAACCGGACGTTCAGTCTTTTTTCCATCTTGTTCTTCAATATTTTCATAAAAACATATATCATTTGCATACTTTATAAGAACCCTGATTATTTCTTTTTCAATTATTTCGGTACTATGCTTATGCAGGTTTTCATAAAAATTTTCAGATGGGCTTTTGGTTCCTTTTTGGTTTTCTGTCGTTTTGGTGTTATCATTTTTCTTTAGACGATTTTTATGCTTTTCGCGTCTTATTTTATTGATTTCTGCATATAATATCTTTTCATCAACATTCAGTTTGTCGCTACATTCTTTGATATAAACCGACCGGGTTATACTGTCCGGTATAACAGCTATAGAACTCACGATATCATTTATCAGGTATGCTTTTTTAATCGGGTCTTTTCGTGCTTCTTTTAATAATAGGCTTGTTTTAAAATTGATGAAATCCTGCTCATTTTCCTCTATATAACTAATCAGTTCCGTGTTGCTTACTGACTTAGAATAAGAGTCGGGGTCTTCACCATCGGGCAATACAAGGATTTTTACATTCATCCCCTGCTCCAGGATTAAATCAATTCCCCGTATAGAGGCTTTCAGGCCTGCTTCGTCACCATCATAAATTACTGTAATATCGTGAGTAAAACGTTTGATCATCCGTATCTGTTCTTCCGTTAAGGCTGTTCCGGAAGAAGCTACAACATTTTCTATTCCTGCCTGGGCCATTGAAATAACATCTGTATACCCTTCTACAAGGTAACATTTTTCATGTTGAACAATGGCTTTTTTTGCAAGGAATATGCCATAAAGAGACTTGCTTTTATGATAAATGGAAGATTCGGGAGAGTTAAGGTATTTAGCAGCTTTCGCGTCTTTTTTTAAAATCCGGCCTCCAAATCCAATCACTTTCCCGGATAGAGAATGTATAGGAAAGATAACACGCCCGTTGAACCGGTCATATTTAGAGCCGCCTTTTTCAATTGTTAACCCGGTTTTGACTAAATAATCTGTTTTATATCCATTTTTTTCTGCTGTTTTTGTAAAGTCATCCCATTTTTCCAGGCTATATCCCAGTTGAAATTTATCGATTACAGGACTTCTAAACCCTCTTTCTTGCAGATAGCTTAATCCAACAGCTTTTCCTTCGTCAGTATTTTTTAAATTATTGCTAAAATATTTTTGAGCAAATGAGGTAACTATGGTAAGGCTTTCTACTTCGTTTTTTTCTTCTATTTCTTCTGCAGTTAATTCTTTTTCAACAATTTCAATATTATATTTTTTGGCTAAAAATCTTAATGCCTCATAATAAGATAATTGTTCATGCTCCATCACGAAATTTACTACATTGCCCCCTTTTCCACATCCAAAACATTTGTAAATGCCTTTAGATGGTGATACAGAGAAAGAAGGTGTTTTTTCATTATGAAAGGGGCATAATCCTAAATAGTTAGCTCCTCTTTTCTTAAGATTCACAAAATCCTGAACCACTTCAATCACATCTGCAGTATCAAATATTTTATCTATAGTAGATTTATCAATCATATAATTTTTTGTCTTTTAGCAGATAATTTATATCTTTAATTTTCCGAATTTACAAAAATAAATCATGCTTTGCATCAGTTAAAATAATTATTTTTGTCAGTTCAAAGAATTTAATATTTCATCTAATGAAACACATATTTTTAATATTTATTTTATCAGCTTATTTTTGGAATGTTTCTGCTCAAAGGTTTGATGGAGGTATAGCAGGCGGGCTTACTGCCAGCCAGATTGACGGGGACACTTATTTTGGATTTCATAAACTGGGTTTAATGCTTGGTGTTTATACCAAAACACAGTTTTCATTAAATTTTGGTGCACAATTTGAAATCAATTATAAACAAAAAGGGGCTGCTGAAAACGGCACACCTCAAAACCCGGGGATATATCAATTAACCTTACATTATGTTGAAGTACCATTAACCCTCAATTTTTATTTTACTGAAGACATTATTTTTGACGCGGGTTTGGCTGCCGGGTATTTAACGGGTGAAAAATTTATTGATGATAACGGGCTCGTTAATCAAGACTATGGCCTGAACAAGGGTGACATCAATTGGATATTAGGAGGCAATTACCGTGTTAATGACCAATTCACTTTTTCTGTCCGTTACGCCTATTCTATCTTAGCTATAAGAGAAAGGAATACCGGGTACTATCGCGGATTTATTCCAAATTTATTAAATATTGAAGACGGGGATTATAATAATTTCCTCACGTTTGCAGTCTATTACCAGCTTACAGATTATGAATAAACCTTTTAATGGCAAAGAAAAAATAGTTATTGCCATAACCGGTGCAAGCGGTTCATTATATGCCAGGTTATTAATAGATAAATTACATTATTTATACAAGACATCAATTGAATGCATTGCTGTTTTATTTTCTGAAGAAGGAAAAAAAATCTGGCACCACGAATTAGAGAATAGTTGGAATGATATTCCTTTTCCAGTTTATGAACCTGACGATTTTAATGCTCCTTTTGCTTCCGGTTCATCTGATTTCAGAAAAATGATTATATGTCCCTGCTCGATGGGTACATTGGGTAGAATTGCAAACGGTACCTCGGATGACCTAATATGCCGGGGAGCTGACGTGATGTTAAAAGAAAAAGGACAATTAATCCTTGTTGTCAGAGAAGCTCCTTATAATATTATACATCTTCAGAACATGCTTTCTGTTGCCAATGCAGGGGGGACCATTTATCCTGCTTCCCCTTCTTTTTACAGTAATCCACGAAATAAAGAACAAATATTAAATACTGTTGTTGACCGTGTTTTGGATATGATGGGGTTGCCAAGCAGCATTTCCAGATGGGGAATGGAATAATAAGTGTCCGGGTATAAAGTCCGAC
>CAYPTK010000116.1:3672-6487 GCA_964413555.1 uncultured Bacteroidales bacterium
CTCCTTATTTTTCCATCTTCGCGAGCCTCGAAACCTCCATTATAAAGATTTTTATACAGGCAGACATATTTTCAGGAGGTTCCATCTGACCATTTAAAAAACAAAAAAAAGAACCAGATTAATTCGGACTTTATAACCTGGACACTCGACTTTATAGACAAACCCTAATTATTATTCATCCGGTTTATCCCATTAAAATGCTTCACCATATTTTTTCCCGAGATATCCGAATAACATTGTAGAAAAGAATGTAAATGAACTATACACGACAGCAACAACTGCCATTGGCTTATTCTCCAACAAATGAGCTGCAACAAAAATGGCCAGTGCACTATTTTGCATTCCTACCTGTATACTGATGGTGAAATTATTTTTATTTTTACATTTTACCATTCTTGCAAAGAAAAACCCTGCTACCATGGCGAGAAAATTCAACAGCAATGCCCAGGGCAAGATGTCGATATGCTTCATAATTCCCGCTTCAGCACTTCTGTCTTCATAAATTAAGATGGCAGCAAAAACAGAAAATAGTGCTAATAACATAATGATTTTGAATGGTTGTTCCATCCGGTCGGCGAACCGTTTGTTTTGTTTCCGGACAGCCATGCCTAAAATGGTAGGAACGATGGTAGTAAAAAATATTTTAATAACAGTATCCAATAACGGGAGCGATATTTCATGATCAGTCCCCATGTATAACCATAATCCTAAACGAACAATTAACGGCAGGGTAACAAGGATTAACAGGCTATTAATTGCTGTAAGCGAGATACACAATGCGACATTTCCTTTTAACAGGTAAGCAACCAGGTTAGATGCTGATCCTCCGGGACATGCAGCAATTAATATAAACCCCACCTTAATCACCGGGGACAGATTTGTAAAACTCACCAAAATAAATGCTATCACGGGAAGTATGACCATTTGAGCAAAAAGGCCCGTGAAAATAGGCTTGGGATATATAAATATGTTCGAGAAATCTTTTTTTTCCAGGGACATGCCCATTCCGAACATAATAAAAAACAGGACGCCCGGCAAGGCGTATGAAGAAAAAGTTGTATAATCCATTGAATCCTTATATAAAAAACAAAAAATTCCTGCCTTGGAACTATAATCAACCCGTGTTCTTAAGGCAAGAATATTTCTTTATTGATTTAGAATACCTGATATTTATCACGAATTCAGACTATTATTCTTCTTTTCCTGATGTTCCCGATGCTTTTGATTGAACATTCTTATTTTTAGGTTTCTTGGGCCTTGATACTCCGCTTGATCCCTTGAATATTTTTCCTCTTTTTGTTTTTGCATCACCTTTTCCCATATGAATAGTTTTTTTAAGTTTACTTAATAATTTAGTACAAAAATATATATTTATTTATAATTTTACTCTCAAATTTTAATTTATATCCATATCAATGTGTCCAAAATATTCACGCCCCAAAAATAAAGAAAAAACCGTTTCTAAAAACAAGCCTTCAAAATCATTTCCTAAGAAAAAAACCAGTACCGGGAATTTATCTAAAGAATGTCAACAATTAAGACTAAATAAATATATAGCTCATTCGGGTTTATGTTCCAGGAGAAAGGCTGATGAATTCATTCAGTGGACACACGACAGGGTTAAAAATCAAACCATTACAGACCTTGGCTCAAAATTGTCTTATACATACCATGACACTGTAAACGTGAAACACATAAAACCTGAAAAGAATGTTTATATTTTACTTAACAAGCCTAAAGATTACATAACCACAGTAAAGGATTCCCATGCTTCTAAAACGGTTATGGAATTGGTCCAACACGCGTGTAATGAACGAATTTATCCCGTGGGTCGACTTGACAGGAATACTACAGGCGTTTTGCTTTTTACAAATGACGGAAAGCTGACAAAGAAACTCACGCACCCCTCTCATAACAAAAAGAAAATTTATCACGTGGTGCTAAAAACACCGTTTTCACAGCCTGACATGGATGAACTCCGCAACGGCATCGAGCTCGATACAGGATTTTTCAAACCCGATGCTGTTGATTATGCCGATCCATCTGATAAAACACAAATTGGAATTGAAATTCATTCTGGGGAAAACAGGATTGTCAGAAGACTTTTTGAACATTTAAATTATCAGATAAGTAAGCTCGACAGGGTTTATTTTGGCGGCCTGACAAAAAAAGGGCTAAAAAGAGGAAAATGGCGCTATTTAAATGAAAAAGAAATCAATCATTTAAAAATGATGCACTAATCTGTAATTTTAATACTATCTAATTTGATCAATTTGTAATTTTAAGGTATATTCGTAGATAATTATCTTTTTTTGAATGGAACATAAATCCGGTTTTGTAAATATACTTGGTAATCCGAATGTCGGGAAATCAACGATCATGAATAACCTGGTGGGTGAAAAGCTTGCCATCATCACGTCGAAAGCTCAAACAACACGTCATCGGATCATGGGAATTGTAAATGGTGAAGATTTTCAGATAGTTTATTCAGATACTCCCGGCATCATTGAACCGCACTATAAATTACAAGAATACATGATGCGTTATGTTAAAAATGCGTTTGAAGATGCTGATATTCTTTTATTTGTTACTGATGTAAAAGAGACTTCAAATAAAAATCAACAGTATATTGAATTGTTAAAGAATATCAAATCCCCTTTATTTGTCCTTATCAATAAAATAGACCTGAGTAATCAGCAAGAGGTTGAAAAATTGGTTGATTATTGGGGCAATATGACTCCCCATGCAAATATCCTCCCCATATCTGCCAAAAATAAAATAAACATTGATCTTCTTTTTAATAAAATCATAGAAC
>CAYPTK010000116.1:6497-8459 GCA_964413555.1 uncultured Bacteroidales bacterium
TCCTTCATCACCTCCATATTTCCCTAAAGATCAATTAACAGACCGCAGCGAACGCTTTTTTATAGCAGAAATAATACGGGAAAAAATATTGATCACGTATCGCCAGGAAATACCTTATTCTGTTGAAGTACAAGTTAATGAATTTAAAGAAGGTGCTTCTATTACAAAAATCAATGCCACCATTTATGTAATGAAGCGTTCTCAAAAGGCTATCATTATTGGCAAACATGGGCAGGCATTAAAGAAAACCGGTACAGAGGCAAGAAAAGACATAGAAAATTTTTTGGATAAAAAGGTATACCTTGAATTGTATGTTAAAGTGAGCAAAGACTGGAAGTACAGAACACGATCACTCAGGGATTTCGGATATTAATATTATTTTTGCACTATCATTTTTTACCACGCTTAATTATTTATCATGAGTAGTACAGTAGCCATTGTTGGCAGGCCGAATGTAGGAAAATCAACATTTTTCAACAGGATGCTCCATTTACGAAAAGCAATTGTTGATGAGACAAGCGGTGTTACACGCGACCGCCATTATGGCAAATCAGACTGGAATGGAAAAGAATTTACATTGATTGATACCGGTGGTTATGTTGCAAATTCTACAGATATATTTGAGACGGCTATTCGTGAACAGGTTAAAATTGCCATTGAAGAAGCCGATGTAATCTTGTTTTTGGTAGATGTTATGACTGGTATTACTGATCTTGATGAATCCATTGCAAAGATACTCAGGAAAGAAAATCCTAAAGTTTTCGTGGTGGTAAACAAAGTTGATAACATAAAACGGCACCATGATATTCATGAATTTCACCGGCTCGGGCTGGGTGATCTGTTCCCGGTTTCTTCCATCAGTGGAAGCGGAACGGGTGATTTACTTGATGAAGTGGTAAAACTGATTGATGATACTCCTCCAAAAGATGAACTGGATATTCCTAAAATCGGTATTATCGGGCGTCCGAATGTTGGTAAATCAACGCTCGTGAATGCTTTGATTGGCAATGAACGCAATATTGTTACAGACATTCCCGGAACCACGAGGGATACTATTTACACTTATTACAATAAATTCAATCACGAATTTTATCTCGTGGACACGGCCGGCTTAAGAAAAAAAGCAAAAGTGCGGGATAATATTGAGTTTTATTCTGTTATGCGTACCATTAAAGCCATTGAAAATTCCGATATCTGTTTGCTCTTGATTGAAGCTCATGAAGACATGAATGCTCAGGATTTGAATATTTTACACCTTGTACAAAAAAACAACAAAGGGCTTATGATATTAGCCAATAAATGGGATTTGGTTGAAAAAGATCAAAATACCATGGTTGCATTTGAAAAAAAGATAAAAGATAAAATGGAACCTTTTACCGATGTCCCTGTCATTTTTACCTCTGCATTAAATAAACAACGTATTCAGCAAGTATTAGAAACTGCTGAACGTGTATATGTAAACAGAAACCGAAGAGTTTCTACATCAAAACTAAATGATGTCCTTCAAGATGCTGTTGAGACATACCGCCCACCAATGGTCAGGGGCCGGCATATCAAAATAAAATATGTAACACAATTGAAAACACGTTATCCTGCATTTGCTTTTTTTTGCAATCATCCCGATTTTGTCAAAGATTCATATAAGCGTTACCTTGAAAACACGATCAGGAAACACTTCGATTTTTCAGGGGTGCCATTTAAAATGTATTTCAGAAAAAAATAAAGACTTATGGAAGTTTATTAATAAAAACGATGTGAAAATCGAAGTTATCTATATTCCCAAATACAATCCTAATCTTACAATAAATATTTAATATATTTATCGTTATATGCATACTTTTTTCGGATAATACGGTAATATGCCTGATTTTTTCCGGCAAACCGGGCATATACCTGAATATTTTTCGGATGCCCGGCTTAATAGGTTGGCTATTATTTTTGTTTTAGTTTAATATTATTGTT
>CAYPTK010000117.1:0-8445 GCA_964413555.1 uncultured Bacteroidales bacterium
CAATTGCTCGCTGGAATCAGCATCCTTAAAAAAGCACTGGATGTTAAACAGGCTTTTATTGGCATAGAAAACAATAAAGGTATGGCAATCAGGAGGTTGAGGAAGTATTTGGCTACTGATGAATCCATTAAAGTGGTTCCACTCAAGGTTAAATATCCCCAGGGAGGTGAAAAACAATTAATCAATGCCATTTTGAACAGGGAAGTACCCTCGGGTGGCCTCCCGATAGATGTTGGCGTGGTCGTGTTCAATGTCGGGACTGCATGTGCAGTATATGATGCAATTCAACTGAATAAACCTTTGATTGAGCGAGTAGTGACTGTTACCGGGAAAAATGTCAAACGGCCGTCTAATTTTATGGTACGCGTTGGAACCCCTGTTATTAACTTGATTGAATATTGTGGTGGATTACCGGGTGACACGGGAAAAGTTATAGCAGGAGGGCCTATGATGGGGGTCGCTTTGAACAGGACAGATATCCCTGTTGTAAAAGGAACCAGTGGCATATTGCTTTTGCCTGAAGACGAATCTCAAAGGGAGCAAAGCATTACTTGCATCAGGTGCGGGAGGTGTGTAAACGTGTGTCCCATGAACCTGGAGCCATATTTATTGAATCAATTAGCCAAAGAGGAGTCATGCGAGGAATTGTATAAAAATAATATAATGGATTGTATAGAATGTGGTTCATGTAGCTATACATGCCCCGCGCGCATCCCTTTACTTGATTATATTAAACTCGGAAAAAATAAAACAGGTCAAATGCTAAAATCTACTAAATAAAATGGTAAACAAATTATTACACGTATCTCCGGCACCCCATGTAAAAGATAATGTAACTGTTGAAAAATTAATGTACAGGGTTATATTAGCCCTCGTCCCGGCTTTATTTATATCTGTATTTTATTTTGGCATGGGGGCAGTAGTTGTAATTTTTTCATCCGTACTTTTTTGCTTACTTTTTGAATGGCTTATCAATAAATATATTGTAAAAGCCCCCGGATCCATAAAAGACGGGTCCGCGATCGTGACCGGCTTGCTTTTAGGTTTTTGTTTGCCGGCAAACCTTCCCCTGTGGATCATTATAATAGGGAGCCTTGTTGCTATTGGAGTTGGTAAAATGACTTTTGGCGGTCTTGGTAAGAATCCCTTCAACCCGGCTCTTGTAGGCAGGGTGTTTTTATTCATTTCTTTCCCGGCCCAAATGACCAGTTGGCCGAAGCCAAAACCTTTTTTCTCCCAAAAATATCTTGACGCGATTACAGGACCTACACCGCTTGGAACTTTACAGGAAGGAATCAGCAGTGGCGAAAAGGTATCTGAACTAATGAGTGAAATCCCTACTAATTACCAATTATTTATAGGAAACACGGGTGGTTCTGCTGGAGAAATAGCTGCCGTGGCTTTGCTGATCGGGTTGCTGTACATGCTTGTAAAACGTGTTATTTCATGGCATATTCCCGTATCCATACTTGCTACTGTTTTTATATTTACAGGAATTTTGTGGTATGTTGATCCAACACGATTTGCAAATCCTGTTTTCCATCTTTTAAGTGGGGGGCTTATGTTGTGAGCCGTGTTCATGGATACAGATTATGTTACTTCACCCATGACTGCTAAAGGAATGCTAATCTATGGTGTCGGGATTGGTGCATTGACTGTCATAATCAGAATATTTGGTTCTTATCCTGAAGGCGTGCAATTTGCCATCCTGTTTATGAATGCACTTGTTCCCTTAATGGATAGGTATATTAAACCAAGGCAATACGGGAAAAATAAAACCAAATCATAAAAAATTATAGATATGGCAAATAAAATTAAAGATTTTTATCGGATGGTGGCAACACTGGTACTTGTTACATTTGGTGCTTCACTCGCGTTGGGGTATATTTATAAGGTAACAGAAAAACCAATTCAACAGGCAAAACTTGAAAAAAAATTAACAGCCATCAAAGAAGTGGTTCCTGAATTTACAAATAACCCGTTTGAAGAAGCTATGAAAGTTGGTGTTGATAATGATACGCTTACAGTGTACCCGGCTAAAAAAAATGAAGAACTTGTCGGTGTTGCTATTTTAACGTCAACAGATAAAGGATTTAGCGGATTAATCAGGCTTATGGCAGGGTTTTTGCCAGATGGAACCATTCATAACATTGTTGTGGTACATCACGCTGAAACTCCCGGTTTAGGGGACAAAATTGAACAAGGAAAATCAGATTTTCCGAATCAATTTTTTGGAAAACTTCCTTCTGAGTTTACCATGTCCGTTGGAGCAGACGGGGATGTAGATGCAATAACAGCAGCAACAATAAGTTCTAAAGCCTATTGCGATGCCATGAGAAAAGCATGGGAAGGCTTTCAAAATATGCAAATTAAATAAAACAGGAGCATTTAACCAGTGATTGAAATTTATACAGAAAAAACTATCAACATATGAGTCAGTGGAAAAATTTTACAAAAGGATTTTTAAAGGAAAATGCAGTATTTACATTATTCCTTGGCCTGTGTCCAACCTTGGCAGTAACCACTTCAGCCCAAAATGGCCTCGGTATGGGGCTTGCAACCACCTTTGTATTGGTCATGTCAAATATTGTCGTGTCTATTGTTAAGAAAGGGATTCCGGCAAAAGTCCGCATTCCTTCATTTATAGTCATCATTGCTTCGTTCGTGACCATTGTTGAATTGCTTATGCAGGCTTATCTTCCAGATCTTTTTAAAGCGCTTGGCATATTTATCCCTCTTATTGTTGTGAATTGCCTGGTTCTTGGCCGTGCAGAGGCTTTTGCATCCAAAAACAATACCTGGTCTTCTCTTATAGATGGTCTTGGAATGGGAGTTGGATTCACACTGGCACTTTTTATATTAGGAGCTGTTCGTGAATTATTGGGAGGCGGTTCATTCCTGGGATATAAATTTATTACAGGAAACGGGATTATATTATTTATTCTCGCGCCCGGTGCATTTATTGCTTTAGGATACCTTATTGCCATTACCAATAAATTGAAAAAATAATAACCATTAATTTTGATCATCATGGAATATCTGATAATTATTATATCTGCAATTTTTGTTCATAATATTGTATTAAATCAATTTTTAGGATTGTGTCCGTTCATTGGTGTTTCGAATAAAGTGGAGACATCAGTCGGGATGACCGGTGCAGTGATTTTTGTAATGGTTTTAGCAACGACTATTACTTATTTGATTCAAAACTTTATTCTGGAACCTTTCCAACTGGGATTTTTGAAAACGGTTTCATTTATTTTAATCATTGCCTCACTGGTGCAATTGGTAGAAATCGTGTTGAAAAAGGTGAGTCCCCCATTATATCAGGCATTGGGTATATTTCTACCTTTAATAACAACAAATTGTGCCATTATGGGTGTAGCCCTTTTGGCAGTACAACAAGATTTAAATCTTATAGAAAGTGTGCTTTTTGCTTTTGCCAATGCATTGGGTTTTGGCTTAGCTCTCGTGTTATTTGCAAGCATTCGTCAGCAACTTGAGCTGGTAAAGGTACCCAAAGGCATGAGAGGAGTGCCCATTGCTTTTGTTGTAGGAGGTATTTTGGCAATGGCATTTATGGGATTTGCAGGATTGGTTTAAATATCAATACATTACTTGTTTATATTGTAGTATATAAATCATAAAAAATTATATCTATGAAAAATATTCCCATTCTTTTCTCGGAAGGCAAATCATTGGCACAGGCATATGAGAATGCACTGTTGAATCTTTATAAAAACGGAACCCGTTTTAAGACGCAATATGATCAACAGGGAGACCCGCTGAGTATTGATTGTACAATGAATATTACAATCCATGAACCTGAAAGTGATCCGATGATCCATATGGCATTCCCGGGTGGTATTGATGAATTAAAAGAATACGTGCTTGAATTAAAAGGGTATAAAGACCATTGGGTGAAAAACATCAATGACCCTGAAGATACACGCTGGGAATATACATATCATGGCAGGCTCGCAAACTATGGTGTTTGGAAAGAATTGCAAAAAGGAAAATCAGTTGAAGCAGGACATTTTAAGATAAATCAAATCGAAAATGTTATTGAAAAACTTGTTAAACAACCCTTTACAAGACAGGCACAGATGATTACCTGGATGCCGGACCTGGATACTGAATGTTATGACCCTCCTTGCCTGCAATCGTTGTGGTACAGACTTATTGAGGACGAACAAGGAATTCAATGGCTAAATTGCAATGTACGATTTAGGAGTAATGATGCATGGGGTGCAAATTTTATGAATATGTTTGGCTTTGTCATGTTCAATAAAGAAATCATCGCTTCAGAAATTGCCAGGAGAAGCGGTAAGGAAGTGCGTTTGGCAAGAATGAACTGGCATGCTGATTCATATCATATTTATGGTAAAGATATCGCTACAGCAGATGAGATGCTTTTTAGCAGAGTTGATAAAATGAAGTTTGAAGAACGTATATATAATTTTTATGATGAGTTTATAAAAGAAATGTATGAAAGTGCCGAAGAACGGATTATCGAAAAGATCAAAGAACATGACAGGACTCATGAATAACCCCGTCTCAACCGCGATTTTATCTTATGGAATGTCAGGGCGTGTATTTCATGCTCCTATATTGCATATTCACCCCGGTTTTTCAATAAAAACTATATGGGAACGTTCTAAAAATCTTTCGACCCGGCAATATCCAGATGTAGCAATTGCACGCGAGTATAACAAGATTCTTCAGGATCAGGAGATTGAATTGGTGATAGTGAACACACCAGATGACACCCATCATGAATACGCGAAAATGGCATTATTAGCAGGTAAGCACGTGGTTGTAGAGAAACCGTTTACTCAATCCGTGGAACAGGCAGAAGAATTGATTAACATTGCAGAAGAACGCGGCCTGTTATTGAGCGTGTTTCAAAATAGAAGATGGGATAGTGATTTTTTGACTGTTCAGAACGTAATTGAACAACAAATGGTCGGGCGAATGGTGACATTTGAATCTCATTTTGACCGTTACAGGAAGAATATCAGGAAAGGGAACTGGAAGGATCAGTCTTCCGGCTCGTTGTATAATTTGGGTTCTCATTTGATTGACCAGGTACTGGTATTATTCGGAATGCCTTCTTATGTAAATGCTGACTTAAGAAAACTAAGAGACCATGCCCAAGTTGATGATTACTATGAGATTATTTTAGAATACACGGATTTTAAAGTAACTGTTAAGAGCAGTTACCTTGTGAAAGAAAAAGGGCCGCGCTTTATAATCCATGGTACAGAAGGTTCTTTTTTGAAATATGGTTACGATCTGCAAGAAGAAATGCTTAAAAAAGGTCATTTCCCGGGAGCAGAGGAGTGGGGTAATGAACCTGAATCAAGTTGGGGGATATTGAATACACGAATTAATAATATACATTTTAAAGGCAGGATTGAATCGGTCCCTGGTAATTATTCTTCTTATTATTCGAACATATATGATGTAATAAGAAATAACAGTAAACTTGCTGTAACCCCGTATGAAGCATTGAATTGTACGCGTATCATTGCAAAAGCTAAAGAAAGCAATCAGGATAAAAAATATGTTTCTGTAGAATAGTAAAGTTAAAAATCTTCATCTTCATCGGTTGGAATCTCAATGAATTCCATATCCATCGCGGTTGCAAATGATATGTCTTTCCCCAAATTGTTAATATCCATGTCTTTATCTTCGTAATACCATTTCATTTCAAGATTTTTTCCTTGATCAAATAATTTAGTTAGCAAATAAATCATTTCAGTAACTAATTTGGAGGATGCAGTGTTCAAATAATCAAATTTTAATTCAACCACGGTAATGTCAAGTGGATTTTGTAAATATTTTTCAATCCATTTCATGACGGGCTCAAAAAAAGCTGCTGCATTTTCCGGGAAACATTGGCCTGAGATTTCAAACTTTTTTTCATCAACATTGAAATAAACCTCTGGGGTATCTTCCGTTGGTTTCACGTGTAATGGTTCCATTGTAAAATATGTATTTCTGTCAGATTACATGATTGTTTGAATTACAAATATAATAAAATAGAAATAAAAGAAGATTTTAAATCAAAAATAAGTTCGATCATTTGACTCTACGTAATACGGCATTTAAAAAGTTTTTATCGATTTGAGCATTCAGTTTACTGGCCTGTACAATATCCTGGTATGCTTTATGATAATTACCTGTAAAAAAATATGCTTTAGCCCTGTTCACGTAAGCATGTTTATGATCCGGGTCCAGGGTTAAATATTTTGACAAGAGAATGATGACTTCCTTGTAATTTCTTCGTTTGAAATTAATCAATGCCGAATAAAAATATGCTTCTTTAAATTCAGGATTTAGTGAAGCTGATATTTTAAAATATTCCAATGCTTTCGCGTAGTTGTTTTGTTGATTATATATTTTCCCGATATTGTAATATAGTGTTGCATTTTTTGGATCACGCTCTATCCCGAGTTTATAAGCCCAAAGCGCGCTATCGGGTTTGGCCTGCTTAAGATAACAGTTGCCGAGATTTAAATAGGGCCTGTAATCCCCCGGGGCCAGTTGAATGGATTTATACAAATCCTTTTTGGCTTCGTGGAATTGATGGTTTTTATAATAGAGGATTCCCCTGTTATTGTAAGTATTTACATTATTACTGTCTAAAGATATGGACATGTTGTAATCTTTAAGCGCTTTATTATAATCACCGAGTGAAGCATAAGCATTGCCCCTGCTGTTGTACCCCCCGGCATCTTTTTTAATATTTAACCCTTTTGTATATAATGTAATGGCTTTTTTTGTTTTGTCTTGTTTTGCATACTTATCAGCCAGGCATAAGTATGATCTGGGCTCTTCAGGAAAGAGTTTTATATTATGAGTCCAAAGCGTAACACTGTTTTTCCATACAGGTACCTGGTAAAATTTTCCATAAAAAAAATATGCAACCAATAATATAATAGAAGGATACATCAAATATTTAGATATCTTTTGTATAGACAGTCCATAGGCCAAAATGACTGAAAAACCGAAGATGGAAAAGTAAATAAACCGATCCGCTACATTCGACCATGATTGATAGGCATGCCTTATAATTCCTGATACAGGCAAGAAACCTACGATGAATATTAAAAAGGCAATCAACACGAGTGGATGCCGGTGGTATTGTTTTATCGTGAAAAACAAAATAGAAATCGGGATAACCGGGGTTAAATAAAACCACCATTCATTCATTAGTATATTATTTGTTCTCCCGTAAGAAGTGGCCAGTGGATGAGGCCATAATATTTTTTGTAAATAAAAATTAATGCTGTCAGATGCTATGAAGGGCCTCATCCATAGCGGAGAAGTAATACCGCTTTGTTCGTCACCAGGTTGCACGAGTACTGTTATAATGGAAACCGGGATGATAATGATCAACGCCGGAAGAAATGAATATATGCTTGTTTTTAATGGCCTTTTAAAATATAAGTAGTCAAATATGAATGCAATTACAGGAAATGCAATTGCTGTTGGTTTCGAGGTAACAGCTAACAATAAAAAAATGTATTGAATAATGTAGTTACGGGTCCTTTTTTTTAACCCGGGTTCCATCTTCTTTTTTACATGTATAAAAAGAAAAATAAGTCCCCAAAAAGTGCTTAACACTCCCCTCAGTTCAGAAACCCAAGCTACACTCTCAATTTGTACAGGATGAAGAAGGAAGAATAGTGCACCAATGAAAGAAGCATTTTTGTTTTTTACAATCAATTGCAAAAGTTTGTAAACAAGAATACTGTTTAATACATGGATAAAAATATTTAATAAATGATATGCACTGGAATTAAACATTGCCTGGCCGCTTGCAAATAAATTACCTATTGGTTTGAGAACAGCCCAGGTTGTATACGTTACAGGAATATATAAACGCCAGTATGAATCAATCCAAAATTGTTTGATATTTGACAATGAAATGTTTTGTAAATAAGGATTTTTTAAAAGGTGAAACGTATCGTCACGGACAAAACCGTATTTTATTGCCTGACTGTATAACAAAAAACCAATACAACTTAGTGTAATATATATAAATATAGATTTTTTTGTTGAATGCTGGTTCATTTTATTCATTTATGTCTGTATATGTAATACAAAATAAACTGCCTGAATTTTTAAATTTAAATAATATAAATTTTGCAATACAATTATGCTAACTTTTTAAAATACATGGTCCTTTACATAATAAAAGGGCAAAAATATTTCTTTTTTTTATAAAATTAATTATATTTGCTTAAATAAAAGAATTTAAAATTATGAATTGGCCCATGAAAAAATTTATGCAACAGATTGGATGATGTTTGGCAGTATGCTTAGATGGCATATAGTCAATAAATTATTCTCATGGCGAACACAATTTGACCTTTTAAAATAAATTATAAACATATGAAACAAGCATGATTAAAATAATTATTAAACTCACACGAG